>NZ_JBQCXF010000404.1:0-2730 GCF_051956635.1 Neisseria sp. P0022.S010
AATCAGATTTGACTAAGGCTTTTAAGGCATTGTCTCGTATTTTGCCTTTATTGTGTTGTACCTTACCGGTCATATTGTTTTCCTTTCGTATAAACAGTTTTTGGATTATATCGTAAAATAATCTTCTTCTTTAGATTTTTTCCTTTAATATCATGTCTCAATACTTCAACCTCTTCCAGCTTGAGCCATCTTTCAATATTGATACCGAAGCACTCGAACAGACCTATCGAGCTTTAGCTGCCCGTTTTCATCCCGATAAATTTGCTTCCGCCTCAGCTTTTGAGCAGAAACAAGCCGTTATGATGTCTTCTACAATTAATGATGCCTACCGCACATTAAAAAGCCCTATTGATCGGGCTGCTTATCTCTTGAAAAGCCAAAATATCGATGCCGATGCACCTGAACACACTTCGTTCTCACCAGAGTTCCTCATGCAGCAGATGGAATGGCGGGAAACATTGATGGATGCTCAAATGGAACAAAACCATGATGCCATCCGAGCACTGGATCAAGAAATCCAAGAAGTACAAAGCAACCTATATCAAGATTTGCAACAAGCATTTGAAAACCAGGATTATGAATCAGCCGCACAATGGGTACGGCATGGACGCTTTCTTAATAAGCTTCGCAATGAAATTGCTTCAATCTTATAAGGTACATATGCTGTTACATTTACCTAAGTTCTATAGCAAATGATTTCATATGTAAAACAAAAACCGTATCAGATAAATCTGATACGGTTTTCTTATATTAACTACCTATTAGCGTTTTTTACCGGTAACAGTAGCAACAGCCAGGTTTTCGTTACGTTTCAGAGAAACGCTTTCAACACCTTCTGGCAATTTGATGTCTGACAAGTGCAGAATGTCGCCGGCAACTACTGATGCACAATCCAGTTCCAAGAAAGCAGGAATGTTTGCAGGCAAAGTAACTACTTCAACAGAAGTGTTCAACAGAGATACGCGACCACCTTGCAGTTTAACAGCTTGAGAGTTTTCAGCGTTAACAATGTGCAGAGGAACGCGGATGCGTACAGGTTGATCAGCTTTTACAGCTTGGAAGTCGATGTGTTGAACTTCGCGGCGGAATGGGTGCATTTGGAAGTCACGCACGATAACGTCTTTAGTTTCACCGTTCAAAGACAGTTTGATCAAAGCAGTATGGAAAGATTCTTTTTCCAATGCGTAGAATACAGTTTTGTGGTCTACAGCAATAGCAACAGGCTCTTGACCTTCACCGTACAGGATGCCAGGGATTTGGCCTTCGCGACGCAGGCGGCGGCTCGCACCAGTGCCTTGGGCTTCGCGAACAGAGGCTTGAATTTCGTAAGTCATGTTTAATACTCCAATTTAGATAAAATCGTCGTCATCGGCCGCGACCAGCTTAAGACGACATCGGGTTATGGCAGCAACATGCCGCCAGTCATCACATCTTCATTGAAAAGATATGAGACGGATTCTTCATTACTGATACGGCGTACCGTCTCAGCCAGCAAACCGGCAATGGTAACTTGACGGATGCGTTCACATTTTTTAGCTGCTTCAGACAACGGAATGGTATCTGTCACAACTACTTGGTCAATTTCGGAAGAAGCAATTCGACTCACTGCTTCACCGGAGAATACTGCATGGCTGGCATATGCTAATACACGATCTGCACCGCGCTCTTTCAGGGCAACAGCCGCTTTACATAAGGTGTTTGCCGTATCGATCATATCATCTACGATTAAGCAAGTACGGCCTTGAATATCACCAATAATATTCATCACTTCAGCCACGTTGGCTTTAGGACGACGTTTATCAATAATGGCCAAATCAGCATTTAAAGATTTAGCAACAGCACGTGCACGTACAACACCACCGATATCAGGGCTGACAACAGTCAGATTGTCGATACGTTGTTGTTTAATATCGTTCAATAGAATCGGGGTAGCGTAAATATTATCTACCGGAATATCGAAGAAACCTTGAATTTGATCAGCATGCAAGTCAACAGTTAATACGCGGTCGATACCTGCTGAGTACAACATATTCGCTACCAATTTAGCAGAAATCGGTACACGAACAGAGCGAGGACGACGATCTTGACGCGCATAGCCAAAGTAAGGAATCGCGGCAGTAATACGACCGGCAGAAGCACGTTTGAGTGCATCGGCCATAGTCAAAATTTCCATCAGGTTGTCATTGGTTGGCGCGCAGGTAGGTTGCAAAATAAACACATCGCGACCACGCACATTTTCCAACAGTTCAATGGCTACTTCGCCATCAGAGAATTTGGAAACGGTGGCTTCACCGAGTGAAATATCCAAATGTTTGACAACACGTTGCGCCAATTCCGGGTTTGCATTACCGGTAAACACCATTAAACTGTCATAAGCAGCCATATCTTCACCTGATTCTAGATTTGATTTACGCGCAGAAAACATTACGCTTCCCTTTGCCCTATGTCTAAGACACTAATTGCGCGATTATACGCGTAAAGACGGGTAAAAAAAAGTTTTAAAGCGTTATTTCGCTCCGTGCATAAAAAAGCGTGTAAGAAAACTTACACGCTTTTATTTGGCTGGGGAGGAAGGATTCGAACCTTCGCATGCTGGAATCAAAATCCAGTGTCTTAACCGCTTGACGACTCCCCAATAAAGGGTGTTGGCTGGGGAGGAAGGATTCGAACCTTCGCATGCTGGAATCAAAATCCAGTGTCTTAACCGCTTGACGACTCCCCAACAAAGGG
>NZ_JBQCXF010000405.1:0-2727 GCF_051956635.1 Neisseria sp. P0022.S010
GCCAACCATGCTTTCGGTGTAGCCTGTTATGAGAACGGGATTGGTCAAAAGTTTACCCGGGTTGCCCGTCCGCAGACCAACGGTAAGGCGGAACGGGTTATCCGCACCCTGATGGAGATGTGGCATGAGAAACAGTTGTTTGACAGTCCGGAACACCGGCGAAAGGAGTTGTGCCGCTTTGTTAATTTCTATAACACTGTGAAGCCGCACCGCAGTTTGAACGGCGATACGCCGTTTGAGGTCTTGCAGGCTTCATTCTCAACCTGTGGTGTAAACAACGCAACGTTTTCCTACATTTGGGGAATTTTGCAAAGGTCTCAATTTGTGCAATTCCAGCATCCATATTCTGCCGCGCCTGAAACAAATTACCGGAAAAGACATTCCGTTTTACCAAGACGACATCCGCGACCGTACGGTGTTGCAGCGCATTTTTGCCGAACACAAAATCGAATCGGTGATCCATTTTGCTGGCTTAAAGGCAGTCGGCGAAAGCGTAGCCGAACCAATGAAATACTATGACAACAATGTGTCGGGCAGCTTGGTATTGGCAGAAGAAATGGCGCGTGCCGGCGTATTTAAGATTGTGTTCAGCTAATCGGCTACGGTTTACGGCGATCCGGGTAAAGTGCCTTATACGGAAGATATGCAACCGGGAGATACGACCAGCCCTTACGGCACGTCGAAGTCTATGGTGGAGCGCATTTTGACGGATATCCAAAAGGCCGATCCGCGTTGGAGCGTGATTTTGTTGCGCTATTTCAACCCTATCGGTGCGCATGAAAGTGGTTTGATCGGCGAGCAGCCAAACGGCATCCCAAATAATCTGCTGCCTTATATCCGCCAAGTGGCTTCAGGCAAGCTGCCGCAGTTGTCGGTTTTTGGCGATGACTACCCCACCTCAGACGGTACAGGTATGCGCGACTATATCCATGTGATGGATTTGGCGGAAGGCCATGTGGCGGCGATGCAAGCGAAAAGCGATGTTTCGGGCGTACATCTGTTTAATTTGGGTTCGGGACGTGCTTATTCGGTATTAGAAATCATCCGTGCCTTTGAAGCGGCCTCCGGCTTGACCATTCCTTTCCAAATCAAACCGCGTCGTGATGGCGATTTGGTCTGTTTCTATGCCGACCCTGCCTACACCAAAGCGCAAACCGGCTGGGAAACCAAGCGTGATTTGGCGCAGATGATGGAAGACTCATGGCGTTGGGTCAGCAACAACCCAAATGGCTACGACAATTAAGTTGACCTGATACAGGCCGTCTGAAAGAGATGTTTTCAGACGGCCTCTTTATCTGAAAAACACATATTCTGTCTGCTATAATCCGTTCATATTTTTTGGCTATCCTCTGAAACTTATGAAGAAAATCCTTATTACCGGCGGCGCGGGCTTTATCGGCTCTGCCGTTGTCCGTCATATTATCCAAAACACCCAAGACTCCGTCGTCAATGTCGATAAGCTGACTTATGCCGGCAATTTGGAATCTCTGACCGAGGTAGCCAATAATCCTCGCTATGCTTTTGAGCAAGTGGATATTTGCAACCGCGCCGAACTTGACCGCGTATTCGCACAACACCAGCCCGATGCCGTGATGCACTTGGCGGCGGAAAGTCATGTCGACCGCTCGATCGATTCCGCAGGCGAGTTTATCCAAACTAACATCGTCGGCACGTTCAACCTGCTTGAAGCCGCACGTGCCTACTGGCAACGGATGCCGTCTGAAAAACGCGAAGCTTCCCGCTTCCACCATATTTCTACCGATGAAGTCTATGGCGATTTACACGGCACAGACGATTTGTTTACTGAGACCACACCATACGCGCCGTCCAGCCCCTACTCTGCCTCCAAAGCATCCAGCGACCACCTCGTCCGCGCATGGTTGCGTACTTACGGTTTGCCGACCATCGTAACCAACTGCTCCAACAACTACGGCCCTTACCATTTCCCGGAAAAACTCATTCCGCTGATGATTCTGAACGCGCTTGACGGCAAACCGCTGCCCGTTTACGGCGACGGTATGCAAATCCGCGACTGGCTGTTTGTCGAAGACCACGCGCGCGCGCTGTATCAGGTTGTTACCGAAGGTGTTGTCGGCGAAACCTACAATATTGGCGGCCACAATGAAAAAGCCAATATTGAAGTCGTCAAAACCATCTGCGCCCTGCTGGAAGAGCTTGTTCCTGAAAAACCGGCGGGTGTGGCACGTTATGAAGATTTGATTACTTTCGTACAAGACCGCCCCGGCCATGACGTGCGCTACGCCATCGATGCTGCCAAAATCGGCAGGGAGCTGGGCTGGAAACCTCAGGAAACATTCGAATCCGGCATCCGCAAAACGGTGCAATGGTATTTGGACAACAAAACTTGGTGGCAAAACGTATTGAACGGCAGCTATCGTTTAGAGCGTTTAGGTACCGGAAAATAAGTTTTCAGACGGCCTGTTCCCATATTAGGCCGTCTGAAAATCACGCAAACACACACTACTCAGGAGAAAACCCATGAAAGGCATCATCCTTGCCGGCGGCAGTGGCACACGCCTCTACCCCATCACGCGCGGCGTATCCAAACAGCTGCTGCCCGTGTACGACAAGCCCATGATTTACTATCCCCTGTCCGTATTGATGCTGGCAGGAATCCGCGATATTTTGGTGATTACCACGCCCGAAGACAATCCCTCTTTCAGACGACTGCTCGGTGACGGCAGCGATTTCGGCATCTCCATCAGC
>NZ_JBQCXF010000406.1:0-2726 GCF_051956635.1 Neisseria sp. P0022.S010
AAATCGGCAGCGTGGATGAAAAACCGGGCAAAAGCGGCCTGAGCCACGCTTTGGAACACATGATGTTTAAAGGCACGAAAGACGTTCCCTCCGGCGAGTTCAACCGCCGCGTGTCCGAGCTGGGCGGGCAAAACAACGCCTACACCAACCGCAATGAAACGGTCTATTACGAAAACGTCGCCGCCGCCAACCTGCCCGAAATTCTGAAGCTCGAAGCCGACCGCATGCACAACCTCAACTTCAGCGACAAAGAATTCCTCAACGAGATGAACGTCATCCGCGAAGAACGCCGCCAGCGCACGGAAGACACGGCCGACGGCAAAATGTGGGAGCAAGCCTATCTTGCCGCCTTTACCCAACCGTCTATGCGCGCCTCCGTCATCGGCTACATGAAAGATTTGCACACCCTCAAAGCCGACGACTTGCGCGCGTGGTACAAACAATATTACGCGCCCAACAATGCCGTATTGGTCATTGTCGGCGATGTCGATGCCAAACAAACGCTTCAGACGGCCGCCAAACTCTTTGGCGATATTCCGGCTAAAGCCCAGCCGCCGCGCAACAAGCTCCATACCGAACCCTATTTGCGCAAGCCTGTTACGGTCAAAGCCACTTCTCCGGTTACACACCAGCCGCTGATTGCCATCAACTTCCGTGTGCCGAAACTCCAAAAACTCGATGACACGATGCCTTTCGCCCTCGACATCCTCTCCGATATTTTGGCAGGCAACGCGTCCAGCCGTTTTGATAAAAACCTCGTGCGCGGCAAGCAAACCGCATTGAGCGCAGGAACGCATTACGACATCATCAGCCGTGAAATGCCGCTGTTCAGCGTAATAGCCATGCCTGCCGAAGGCGTGAAAACCGATACTCTGATTGCCCAGCTGCGCCAAGAAATCAAAGACATTGCCGACAACGGCGTTTCCGAAGAAGAATTGCAGCGCGTCAAAACCCAGGCAGCGGTCAACGAAATCTACGCCAAAGACTCCATGTCTTCCCAAGCCTCCATGATGGGCCGCCTCGAAGCGCGCGGTTTCCAATATACCGACGAACAAGAAATCCACCGCCGCCTACAGGCCGTCAGCGCACAAGAAGTACAGGCCGCCGCCCGGATGTTGACCGACGAGCGCATGAGTACCGTCATCATCGAGCCGCAAAAAACAGCCGCCGCACCAAGCAAAAAAGCTGCCAAACGCCGATAAACATCAGGCCGTCTGAAAGCCCATATCCTTTCAGACGGCCCTAACAGAAAGCCACAACATGAAACCCACCCTGCTCGCCCTTGCCCTACTCCTGCCCTTAAGCGTCCAAGCCGCCACCGACATCCAACGCTGGCGCAACCGCGACGGCACCCAAATCCTCCTTGTCGAACGCCACGAAAACCCCATCATCGACCTTGAAGTCAGCTTCAAGGGCGCAGGCAGCGTCGCCAATCCGGACGGCAAAAGCCAAGTTGCCGAATTTACCGCCGCCCTCTTGACCGACGGCACCCAAGAGCTGGACGAAGAAGCCTTCAATGCCGAAGCCGACAACATCGGCGCACAAATCAGCAGCGACAGCAATGCCGAGAGCGCGTCCGCAGGCTTCCGCAGCCTCAGCAAAGCCGACATCCGCGACAAAGCCGCCAACTTGCTCAACCACTCGCTGACCCGTCCGCGCTTTGACGAAGCCGTTTTCCGCCGCCGTCAAACCCAATCCATCACCGGCTTGCAACAACAAGAAACCACCCCCGACTACACCGCCACGCGCAAACTGACCAAACTCATCTACCCGAACCACCCCTACGGCAGTGGCGCAAACATAACCGTTGACAGCCTCAAACGAGTTAGTCTGGACGACATCCGCGCCTTCCACCGCACCCACTACGGCAAAGACAACGCCATCGTTGCCATCGTCGGCGACCTCAACCGCAAACAGGCAGAGCAACTGGTCGAACGCGTCCTCAAAGACCTGCCGGCCAAAGCCACCGCAACCCACGCCATCCCACCCGTTCCCAAACAAACCGCCCAACGCCGCGACATCCCCTTTGCCGGTACACAGGCACAAGTCCTGCTCGGCACCTCCCTCATCAAACGCCACGACCCCGACTATTACGCCCTCGTTGCCGGTAACTACATCCTCGGCGGTGGCGGTTTCGACAGCCGCCTCATGAAAGTTTTGCGCGACCAACACGGCTACACCTACGGCGTATACAGCAGCCTCGCCCCGGCGACAGAAGAAGGCACGTTTGCCGTTTCCTACTCCACCCAAAAGAAAAACACCAAAGCCTCACTGGCCGACACCCAAGCCGTCATCGAACAGTTTATCGCCGAAGGCCCGACCGAAGCCGAACTGAAACAGGCCAAAGCCAACATCGTCGGCAGCTTCCCCCTGCGCTACGACTCCAACGACAAACTGCTTAACTACCTGAGCCTGATCGGCCTCTACGACCTGCCCAACGACTACTTGGAAGCCTACCCCAAAGCCATCAACAGCCTAACCGTCGAACAAGTCCGCGACGCATGGCAACGCCGCGTCAAATTCAAAGACCTCAACACCGTCGTTGTCGGCGCAGAATAAAACGCTTTAAAACAACAGGCCGTCTGAAAGATTTTTCAGACGGCCTGTTGTTTGACAATTATTCAGATTACTTATGCACTATGATACAATTTCTTACTTTTCAAATATTAATCATAAAAGGGGTTTTCATGAAAGTATATAAGATATTTAAAGATTCAATAGGCCAA
>NZ_JBQCXF010000407.1:0-2714 GCF_051956635.1 Neisseria sp. P0022.S010
ACCCTGATTTGAAAATTATTAAAGAACGCATCGATTATTAATATTTCGATATAAAGTGGATTGTCGCAGGGCTTTTGGTCCTGCGACAGTTTGCTATTTAGGCATTTAAAGAATGTAAACGGCATGTAAATTATCTAAAATAAATGAACTAAATATGCTTTTTATTTTCCATGTAATTCAAAGTGTTTGATGTTGGGAGTCATGATATGAGTTTGAATGATTGGAAGGAAAATGGTCAGCCGAAGCAGATGGGCGACCAAGAAAAACCTTTAAACGACGGCGCAGCTGCCGAATCCCAACAGGATGTTGATTTTTGGGATCACAATCAAAACGGTGTTGTTGAAAACGAAGTTGAGGTTGTGGCTGACGCGGTAGAAATTCAGGAAGCAGTAGAAGGTCAGGATGTAGTTGAACATCCTGAAATGCCGTCTGAAAAAAACGAGAAGAAAGTCAAACGTAAAAAAGACAAGGCGAAAAAGAAAAAAAATAAAGCCGAAGATTTGAATGCGCCTGATTTGTTGGGTACGAATAAGGGCGTGGAAACCATGTTCCGCAACGCTGTACGCTCGGAGATGGAGTTGTTGGCGCTGGCGGCAACCAAAGCAAATATTATGATTTCGCTGAATGGTTTTATTGTTTCTGCGCTGATGATTTCGGGCGCGTTTATTTTTTCATCATCGCCCGAGTTTTTGATTCCGGCCAGTACGTTTATGATTACTGCCGCAGCGTCTATCGTGTTTGCATTGCTTTCTGCTTCGCCGGAACGTATCGGCAAAATGCAGGCGGCGCGTACATGGTTGAAGGATTTTGTCCGTGGACGTTCTAAGCTGCGGGATTTGAAAACCCGTCTCAGCAGTACCGAAACGCGCTTTTTTGGCGGCAGCCAACCCAATATTTTGATTTATGAAGACCGTGTAAAACTGCAAAAAGATCAATATTGGGAAATGATGCAGGAGATTATGGGCGACCGTAAACAAATCTATCAAAAGATGAGCGATCATCTTTATTGGCTTGGTTTGTTGGCGGACAAACAGTTTAAATACATTAATTTATCTTACGCGGTATTCCGCTGGGGCTTGCTGGCTTCGTTGGCGGCATTTATCGGCGTGAAAACATTGCCGTCATTGCTGACGCCTCCGGCCAACAATGCGGCAGAGCTGCGTTCGCTGGGTATTAATATGTTTAACGGAGTATTTGAGCCTTCTGCCGTACAACAGCTCCCGGATGGTAAGTTGCTGATCGCGGAAGACGAACCCAACCATGCGTTCAGTATCATCAGCATTGATAAAACCGGCAGGTTTGTGGAAGACGAGGCATTGGATACACGCGTGATTACCGGTTTCAAACGTCGTCTCAGCGATTTGGAGGCTTTGGCTCGCGACGATGAAGGCTTTATCTACGCACTGACTTCACACTCGCGCACCCGTAAAGGCAACCGCTCGCCTGACCGCGAACATCTGATGCGCTTTAAAATCCAAGACGGCAATGTGTTGGGGCTGACCAGCTACGACAATCTGACGCAGGTTTTGGAAACCGATCACAAGCTGCATGATTTGATTCGTGAGCGAACCAAGGCAGAGGTTTCTTTTGAAGAAATCAATATTGAGGGCATGGCGTTTGATCCGGTGAAAAAACGTCTTGTTTTGGGATTCCGTGATCCTGAGTTCAACAACATGGCTTTAGTTGCGTTTATCAGCAATCCGAAAGATGTATTTGAGCGCAATGCCAAGCCTGAGTTTGATGAAGTGGCCGTGATTGATATTGATGGCGGCGGTATCCGTTCCCTCAACTATGATCCTGTGTTGAAAACCTACGTGATCGCCAATGAAGTGAAGGATGAGAATGGACAGAAATTCTCACAACTGTGGACTTGGAGCGGCAATCCTACCGATGAACCGCAAAAAATCTCTCTACCTAATCTGCAACACATCACCAACGTTGAGGCCGTCGATTCGATTACCGTTAACGGCAAGCCGCAGATGATTCTGATGGGCGATGAAGGCAATGCTTCGCAGAAAATTACTGCCAAGTATATGTTGGTAGATTACAGTCAACTGGGTAAACAGTAAGTTATCTTGGCTGATGGATAAAAGGCCGTCTGAAACCATAAACTTTATGGTTTCAGACGGCCTTTTTGTTTTCATTAAAACGAGGAGATGGGTTTAAATACTCTAATCAATGATGATTAATCCAAAAAAAGTGGACAAGTTTCAGACGGCCTTCAAGCCATTGATGACACGTTTGTAGCAGGTATAAACCAATGCCGCGCAGGCCAGCCACATAAGGATATAGAAAGTCGAATGGAAGCTACCGTCGATTGCATACCATACGGCCAATGCGCCGATAAAGAATGCGCGGTCACTTTTGCCGAATGGCCCGTCATAACGACGGCCGTTGCCATGGACTTGTCCCAAAACGCCGCAAAACTCGGTCATTGCCGCCAGCCAAATAAACAGGGCGATTTGCACGCCGCCGAAGGGCGCGATGAAGGCAAAAGGCAGATACAAAGCAGCATCGGCGGCAATATCGGTGATTTCATTCAAATAACCGCCTAATGCCGATTGCTGGCCGAACTCCCGTGCCAGCATGCCGTCCATTGCATTCAGTGCCATACGGACAAACAACCAGATCGGCAAAAGCCAGAATAATGTGGATACACCTGCAAACAGTGCTAAAAGCAAACCGATCAAAATGGAAACGGCGCAGGCAAACAG
>NZ_JBQCXF010000408.1:0-2711 GCF_051956635.1 Neisseria sp. P0022.S010
TGACCGTCGTTTTCTTCGACAAAGACCGAGCAGGTAGCCAGCAACATCCTGCCGTTTTTCGTCAGGGTCTGCCACAGCGCGTCTAATAATGCTTCCTGTTGGCGTGCGGTTTTGACGGCATCGGTCGGTCGGCGCAGCCATTTGACGTCGGGATTGCGCCGCGCCACGCCCGAAGCAGTACACGGCACATCGGCCAAAACAGCGTCAAAGGCCTTACCATCATACCATGCCGCCAAGTCCTGCGCATCGGCACAAGCCAAAGAGGCCGTCTGAAAGCCTAAACGGTCAAGATTGCTCTTCACCCTGTTCAGACGGCCTTCGTCTATATCCAAAGCGGTAACATGACAATCTGCCAATTCCAAGATATGGCCTGTCTTACCGCCCGGCGCCGCACAGGCATCGAGGATGCGTTCTCCGTCTTTCGGGTTCAACAAATAGGCAGCACGCTGCGCACCAAAATCCTGCACAGACACCAGGCCGTCTGAAAAACCGGGCAGGCGGCTTACCGGCACGGCTTCTTCCAACATCACGGCGTATTCGTCCAACGCCCTGGCCGCAATACCTTCCACAGCCAGTTTTTCCAAATAGCTTTCGGCATTGCCGTGTCGGCGGTTGACGCGCAAAGTCATCGGCGGATGCGATTGCAGCGCAGTGGTGATGTTGTGCCAATGTTTCGGATAATGGTTTTTCAAGTAAGCCACCCACCACAGCGGCAAATTGTGTTTCGCCACATCGTCTTTTTTACAAGAAGCCGCGAGCTTGTCGCGTTCACGCAAAAAGCGGCGCAAAATTGCATTGGCAAACGAGCGGAACTGGCCGCGGCCGATTTTGGCAATGCTTTCCACCGCCTCATTGACCACGGCATGAGGCGCGTTGCGCGTGTAATGCAGTTGGTACATCGCCGCCAAAAGCAGGCTTTCAAGCTGCGGATTGTCAATCGGCTTCTTCAGCATTTGCCCAAGCATATGTTTCAAACTGCCCAAATAACGTTGGCAGCCATAGGCAATATCCTGCAAGGCGCCGTTTTCCTGCGCCGTCAGCTGCGGATGCGCCGCGCGGATTTCCGCCAAAACATCCTGAAGATTGCGCCCTTCGGCAACCGCGGCAACGCTGTCGGCGGCCAGTTTTTGGGCGAGGGACATACTCATATTTTTGCTTTCTGATTCATAATTTGATTTCAAGTGTTCGGCGGATTTCAGACGGCCTGTTCGGCAGCCAGCAATGCCCGATAATATTCGGCATCTGTTTTGGAAAAACAGCAAAAGATGATTTTTTCCACTGCCGGACATTGCGGCAGGGTTTGCTTCAAACTCTCCAAAGCGATACGCGCGGCGGCTTCGACCGGGAAGCGGTACACACCGGTGCTGATGCACGGAAAGGCGATGCTGTGAAGATCGTGTTTCTGGGCAAGCAGCAAGGAATTGGCATAAGATTGTGCCAATTTAGCCTCTTCATTTTGTTTTCCGCCAAACCATACCGGCCCGACCGTGTGGATGACAAAACGCGCAGGCAAACGGTAGCCTTTGGTTATTTTGGCTTCGCCTGTGCGGCAACCGCCCAAAGTGCGGCACTCGTCCAGCAGCTCTTTGCCCGCGGCACGGTGTATCGCACCGTCCACGCCGCCACCGCCCAACAGCGATGAATTGGCCGCATTGACAATCGCATCGACTGCCAATCGGGTAATATCGCCCTCGACCACTTCAAAAACAGCCATTGTTTTCTTTCCTCTACGTTGGTTTCCAGCCTGTTACAAAACCGTCCCGATTTCAATCGTCCGGCCTGCCGCAAATGCCTGTATGCTCATGCGTTTGCTGCCGGAAGGCTGCAATTCGGTGATGTTCAGCGCGTTTTCACCGCACGCCACCAGCAGGCCGTCTGAAGTGCAGGACAATACTTCGCCTGCCTTACCCTGTTTGGCCACCACTTCGGCACACCAGATTTTCATCGGCTTGCCTTGATATTCCACCCACGCAGCGGGAACGGGGTTGAAGGCGCGGATTTTGCGTTCAATCACAGCCGCGCTTTCATTCCAATCGATACGCACCTCTTCTTTGCTTAATTTTTGAGCATAGGTAACGCCTTCTTCAGGCTGTTTGACCGCATTCAGACGGCCTTCCGCCTGCAGACGCTGCAAGTCGGCAACAATCGCTTCCGCGCCCAAACTCATCAACGCGTCATGCACTTCGTTGGCGGTATCCGTAGGCTGGATGGCGTAGCGGTGTTCGCTAACCACATCGCCGGTATCCAAGCCGATGTCCATCTGCATGATGCACACGCCGGTTTCGGCGTCGCCGGCTTCAATCGCACGTTGAATCGGTGCCGCGCCGCGCCAACGGGGCAACAGCGAGGCGTGAATATTGAGGCAGCCGTGTTTGGGCGTATCCAACACTTCCTGCGGCAAAATCAAACCATACGCGGCCACCACCATCACATCCGCGCCCGTATCTTTGAGCATTTGCAGGGCTTCGGCGTTATTGCGCAACTTTTCCGGCTGCGCCACGGTCAAACCCAATTCCAAGGCTGCCTGTTTGACCGGCGATGCGGTCAACTGCATGCCGCGGCCTTTTGGGCGGTCGGGCTGGGTCAACACCAGCGGAATTTCAAAACCTGCGGCGGCGATGGCTTTCAAGGCGGCGGCGGCAAAATCGGGCGTACCGGCAAAGATGACTTTCATGTTGTGTCCTTGTGGAAATGGTTTGAATGGGCGCGTT
>NZ_JBQCXF010000409.1:0-2706 GCF_051956635.1 Neisseria sp. P0022.S010
ATTAAGAAAGGCCGTCTGAATTCTTTCAGACGGCCTTTTACAACAGCATACTACATTGTTTTAATTTTATGCAAACAAGATCTTACCACCCTCTTCTTTAACATGGATTGTGCTATCAGGTGCATATTTGCCTTCAAGCAATGCTTTTGCCAACGGGTTTTCGATTTCTGACTGAATGGCGCGTTTGAGCGGACGGGCACCATACACAGGGTCGAAACCAGCTTTAGCAATCAGATCCAAGGCAGCATCATCGACTTTCAGATGCAGATGTTGTGCTTCCAAACGTTTTTCCAAACCTTTAAGCTGGATTTTCGCAATGCTGCGGATATTGGCTTGATCCAAACCATGGAACACGACTACTTCATCAATACGGTTGATCATTTCAGGACGGAAATGTTCTTTCACATCCTCCATCACAACTTCTTTTACCGCTTCGTAGTCCTGAGTACCCATTTGTTGGATATGTTGGCTACCAATATTGGAAGTCATCACGATAACGGTATTTTTGAAGTCCACGGTTCGACCTTGTCCGTCAGTCAAACGACCGTCATCCAATACTTGCAGCAAGATGTTGAATACGTCCGGATGGGCTTTTTCCACTTCATCCAAAAGAATCACGCTGTATGGTTTGCGGCGGACTTGCTCAGTCAGGTAGCCGCCTTCTTCGTAGCCGACATAGCCGGGAGGCGCACCGATTAAGCGGGCAACAGCATGTTTTTCCATGTATTCGGACATATCGATACGAATCAGGTGATCCTCGCTATCAAACAGGAAGCCTGCCAATGCCTTACACAATTCGGTTTTACCCACACCGGTCGGGCCTAAGAACAAGAAGCTGCCATAAGGTTTATTCGGATCGGCCAAACCGGAACGGCTACGGCGGATAGCATCAGACACGGCACGCACGGCTTCGTCTTGACCAACCACGCGGCGGTGCAATACTTCTTCCATCTTCAGCAGCTTGTCGCGTTCACCTTCCATCATTTTTGACACAGGGATGCCGGTCATGCGGGAAACGATTTCGGCTACTTCATCCGCGCCGACTTCAGTACGGAAAAGTTTGTTTTGTTTTTTGCCATCGGGGTTACTTTCCGCTGCCTGCAACTGCGCGCCTAATTTCGGCAACTCGCCGTATTCGAGTTCGGACGCACGGGCAAAATCGCCTTGGCGTTTGGCCTGTTCGATTTTGACTTTGATGTCGTCCATCTGTTTCTTGATGTCGGCAGTGCTGGATGACGCCGCCTTCTCGGCTTTCCAGATTTCGTCCAAATCGGCGTATTCTTTTTGCAGGCCGTCGATTTCTTCGTCTATCAATTCCAGACGTTTTTTGCTGGCATCATCGGTTTCTTTGGCAACGTGCATTTTTTCCATTTTGAGCTGGATAATGCGACGGTCAAGTTTATCCATTTGCTCAGGTTTGCTGTCCAGCTCCATTTTGATGCGGCTGGCTGCCTCGTCGATCAAATCAATCGCTTTATCAGGCAGGAAACGGTCGGTAATATAACGGTCGCTCAACTCTGCTGCGGCAACGATGGCGGGGTCGGTGATGTCGATGCCGTGGTGGATTTCGTAACGTTCCTGCAAACCGCGCAGGATAGCGATGGTGTCTTCCACGCTGGGCTCGCCGATCAATACTTTTTGGAAGCGGCGTTCGAGTGCCGCGTCTTTTTCGATGTATTGGCGGTATTCGTCCAAGGTGGTCGCGCCGATGCAGTGCAGTTCGCCGCGCGCCAAAGCCGGTTTCAACATATTGCCCGCGTCCATCGCGCCGTCGGTTTTGCCCGCGCCAACCAAAGTATGGATTTCGTCAATGAAAATCAAAGTGTTGCCATCGTCTTTAGCCAAGTCGTTCAACACGCCTTTCAAGCGTTCTTCAAATTCGCCGCGGTATTTCGCGCCGGCAATCAAAGCCGCCAAGTCCAGAACCAAAAGGCGTTTGTTACGCAGGGATTCAGGCACTTCGCCGTTGACAATGCGTTGCGCCAAACCTTCGACAATGGCGGTTTTACCCACACCTGGCTCACCGATCAGCACGGGGTTGTTTTTAGTGCGGCGTTGCAATACCTGAATCGCGCGGCGGATTTCGTCGTCGCGGCCGATAACGGGGTCGAGTTTGCCGTCGCGGGCGCGCTGGGTCAGGTCGAGCGTGTATTTTTTCAAAGCATCGCGTTGGTCTTCGGCATTGGCATCGTTCACGTTTTGTCCTCCTCGTACCGCGTCAATCGCGGCATTGATATTTTGTTCGGTCGCGCCGACTTCTTTCAGGATTTTGCCGGTCGCATCGTTCTGCTGTACTAAGGCAAGCAGGAAAAGTTCGCTGGCGATATAGGCATCGCCGCGTTTGGTTGCGGCTTTGTCCATCAGGTTCAACACCGCCTGCAATTCGCGGCTGGGCAGAATATCGCCACCCTGACCGGACACTTTCGGCAAGCTGTTTAAATGCTGCTGCAAACGTTGTTTTACTTGAGGCACATTCACACCTGCATGAGCCAGCAACGCAGCAGCACCACTGTTTTGATCGTCAAGCAACGCTTTTAAAATAAAGCCGGCTTCAAGGTAGCTGCTGTCCGCAGCCAAAGCCAAACTTTGACCTTCTTGCAGAGCTTGCTGAAATTTGGCAGTCAATTTATCAAATCTCATTTTACGTTCCTCTTCAAATATATTCTGTTGGAGCCTATATAAGCCCAAATGTGGATAACTCAATAG
>NZ_JBQCXF010000410.1:0-2680 GCF_051956635.1 Neisseria sp. P0022.S010
GAAAAGTCCCAGACGGTCCTTCTGCGCCAACATTATTTTCAGACGGCCTTACATTGTTTAAACCACGCCGAAAAAGTAAAATACCTGTTTTCAAAGACTTTGGAGCCATCATGACCGTCAAAACCCGTTTCGCCCCCAGCCCCACCGGCTACCTGCACATCGGCGGTGTGCGCACCGCCTTGTTTTCATGGGCGTTTGCCCGTCATCACAAAGGCGAATTCCTATTGCGTATCGAAGACACTGACTTGGCGCGTTCCACCGCCGAATCCGTCAACATCATCCTCGACGGCATGAAATGGGTCGGCCTGAACTACGACAACGCCGACAACGTCGTGTACCAAACCCGCCGTTTCGACCGCTACAAAGAAGTCATTGCCGAACTTTTAGAAAAAGGCCATGCCTACTACTGCTATTGCAGCAAAGAAGAGCTGGAAGCCATGCGCGAGAAAGCCGAAAAAGAAGGCACGGCGACTTACGACCGCCGCTGGCGTCCGGAAGAAGGCAAAACCCTGCCCGAAATCCCTGCTGACGTGCAACCCGTTGTCCGCTTCAAAACACCTTTGGACGGCGTCACCAAATGGACGGACTTGGTCAAAGGCGAAATCTCTATTCCCAACGAAGCGCTTGACGACCTGATTATCGCCCGCGCCGACGGCACACCGACTTACAACTTCTGCGTTGTCGTGGACGACTACGACATGGGCGTTACCCACGTTATCCGCGGCGACGACCATGTGAACAACACGCCGAAACAAATCAACATCTTAAAAGCCATCGGCGCAAACCTGCCCGAATACGGCCACCTGCCCATGATTCTCAACGAACAAGGCAAAAAAATCTCCAAACGCAGCGGCGATACCGTCGCCATCACCGATTTCGGCGCAATGGGCATCCTGCCCGAAGCCATGCTCAACTATCTGGCGCGTTTGGGCTGGGCGCACGGCGACGACGAGTTCTTCACGATGGAACAATTCATCGAATGGTTTGATTTGAAAGACGTCTCCCCGTCTCCAAGCCGTATGGATTTGAAAAAACTCTACTGGATCAACGGCGAACACATCAAAATCACCGCCAACGAAAAACTAGCCGAAATGGTGAAACCGCGCCTCGCCCTGCGCGATATCCATGAAACAAGCAAGCCTGCTTTGGAAGATGTGTTGGCATTGGTCAAAGACCGCGCCCAAGATCTGAATACGCTTGCCGACGAGTGCCTCTACTTCTACGTTAAACAAACGCCTGCCGAAGCAGACGTGCAGAAACACTGGGACGACGAAGCTGCCGCCCGTATGCTGCGCTTTGCCGAACGCCTCGAAGGTTTGGAAGACTGGAATGCCGAAGCCATCCACGACCTGTTCAAACCCTTCTGCGACGAAGAAGGCATCAAAATGGGCAAACTCGGCATGCCCCTGCGCCTCGCCGTCTGCGGCACGGCGAAAACCCCCAGCGTCGATGCCGTGTTGGCATTGATCGGCAAAGAAGAAGTGTTGAAACGGATACGTTCGTAAGGCATGAATAATAAAAGGCCGTCTGAAAACTGGGGATACCAAGTTTTCAGACGGCCTTTTCTAATAAAACCAGAAAATAATGGAATAAGGCAGAGAATAATATGAGAAAATAATAGCGACCTGCCTGCTGCAACAGTTGATTGAATTAACTTTTATCAGCAGCCTGAATGTCCGGATTGGATAAAATAAACCATCAAGAACAAAGACCAACAAGCCTATTATGTACTTGGCGGCTGAAAAATCGGCTCTGCACTTTACTTTACAAATCAAACAACTTTAAAGGAAAACCCATGAAAAAAACCTTACTTGCCCTGATGATGTTATCCGCCGCCGCCGCGTATGCCGGTGAGGCGGAAGATCGTTTGTTGTCCGTCCAATCGGTTTACCGTGCCGCTTTGCATGAGCAAAACAGCAACGACAGCAAAATCATTTCCCTGCAAAGCGATTTGGAAAGTGCGCAGCGCCGTTTGCAGGCAGCGCAATCTGATATTGACCGTTTGAAAGGCGAAATTCAAACGGCCTTGGCTCAGAAAGAGCAGCAAAATGCCAAGTTGCAACAGGCCGGCCAGATGTTGGACGCGGCTTGGAATGCCGTTTACGGTGCAGGCGGCAGCAAGGCGAAGCAATAATTTAGACATTGTATTATTTGCGTTTTACGCTTCTTTTATCATATTTATAAGGAAACCTCATGTCCCTACCTCCCTGCCCGAAATGCCATTCCGAATACACTTACGAAGACGGCGCTCAATACGTTTGCCCTGAGTGCGCCCATGAGTGGAACGAGGCCGATGCTGCGGCTGCAAGCGATGATGCTTTGGAAGTCAAAGATGCCAACGGCGCGGTCTTGCAAGATGGCGATACGGTTGTTTTGATTAAAGATTTGAAAGTCAAAGGCAGCTCTATGGTCATCAAGCAAGGCACCAAAGTCAAAGGCATCCGCCTGCAAGAAGGCGACCACAATATCGGTTGCAAAATCGATGGCAGCGCGATGAACTTGAAATCTGAGTTTGTCAAAAAAGCCTAAAGATTTTATTTTTGAAAGGCCGTCTGAAACCCTAATATCAGGTTTCAGACGGCCTTTATACATTTCATTCAAAATAAAACAAACATTTATTTAAAATTAAATGAATTAAATAGGATTGCATTTGAGGCCGTCTGAAAAAGCAGCGGCAAAA
>NZ_JBQCXF010000411.1:0-2671 GCF_051956635.1 Neisseria sp. P0022.S010
GGATGCCTTCTCTACTTTTAGGTTTTTTTCGGCCAGTTGTCGGTTAATCAGTTCCAGCAATTCGGACAGGGTGTCGTCTTGCGCCAGCCAGTTGCGGTAGCGGCATAAGGTGCTGTAATCGGGGATGTTCAGTTCGTCAAAACGGCAAAACAGGTTGAAATCGATGCGGGTGATGAGGCTGTGTTCGAGTTCGGGATCGGAGAGGCTGTGCCATTGTCCGAGCAGGACGGCTTTGAACATGGACAACAGGGGATAGGCGGGACGGCCGCGGTGGTCTCGGAAGTAACGGTTTTTTTGACGATTCAGGTACTATTCGATCGGTTGCCAATCAATCACCTGATCCAACTTCAATAGTGGGAAGCGGTCGATGTGTTTGGCAATCATGGCTTGTGCGGTTTGCTGAAAGAAGGTGGTCATGGAAAATCCCCTAAATGTCTTGGTGGGAATTTAGGGGATTTTGGGGAATTTTGCAAAGGTCTCTAGTTATATAAAAAATATAGATATAAATTTTATTTATAGCATAGATTACCAATAAATTTTGCTTCTATCCTATGAAAAATAGATGGGTTTATAGAAAAGGGTTCTGTTTGAGCATATAGGCCTAATTTGAATATACCTTTTTCATCTAATCTTAAGTCTAACGGCATACCTTGCCAAACTTCGTTATACAGATAATAAAAAGATAATAATTTACCTTGTTCATCATATAAATATATTCCAGAATTAAGACCGTCTATACTTAAAAAATTACCTACATTATCTAAGCAAACAATAATTTTTTTATTCTCAATAACATTAAATCTTTCACATTGGTCTCCATCAATAGGAATTTGATAACTAGATAAAGTTTTTTCCTTATAGAAACAATATGCACTATATCTAAAATAAGAATAAGACAAAATTATAGCTAGCACAATAGTTACTATTAAAGCAATTTTTTTAAACATGGTTCTACTACCTATTTTAGTTCTACTTCAATCGGGGGGTCACAACGAAATTCTTTCAATGATGAGAATATCAGCAAATCACCACCACGTTTATTTAACGCTCTCCATTTATTGAAATGATTGTTTCTAACTGGGAAATATATATTTTCTTTGGCTGAATTAAAATGTGTTGACGGCATAGCAATAAAGGAACTAGCCATAATAGGTTTCGGGGTAATATCTACTACCTGATTTAGTTTATCTAATCCCTGGTGAAGATAAAATACATTGAACCCTGTATGGTTCCAATGTCCCAAATACTGATTCTCTGTTTCTCTGCCTTTTTTATCTCTGTCATTGTTAAAATCAAATGTATCTCTAACATAAAGATAAACACTCTCTACAACCAATTTGTTCGACGGCATCCTGTATTTGCCTATAGCAGCAATCAGAGAACAACCTGCAACCGTAGCAAAAAACTCATCTTTCATAATACGATCACCAAATGCCAATACAGCTTTATCCCAAGCATCAAACAAACTGTAATTTTGGAACGAGAAATATTTGTGGAATTTCTGCATATCTTTTGTTTTCAAAAGAAAATGTTTAGTATCACCATAAACTTTCCTTAATTCATCATAAACCTCATCATTCAATGTTTTTAGCTTATCTTTTGCTGCGTTATTGTAAATACAGTTTGGTACTTGTCTGTTCCATCCCTTTTCAATACCCATTTTTCTAAGACGATGCCTGCCTTTTAGCAAACGCTCAATTCCTTTCGTAACGACACCTGTTATATTGGCTTTCTCTAGCCAATCCAAAGTATAATAATCTGTTAAAACCAAATCAGCTGGCCAATTAGTATCTAATGCTTTCTTGATTTTCGCCGGCATTATTTTCGCGGGACTATTGAACCACTTTTCCTGCATTTTTGCCGCTTTCTCCCAAACATGTCCAGTATGCTTTTTACCATGCGCACGTAAAGCATTGGGTAAATCAGTTAATTTAAATACAGTAGTCATTTGCTGTACAACATGTTGTTCATTCGATTTTTTTCCCTTATATGAGGGTAAGTTTTGACAAAGTGAAGTAGCATCGCACTTGATGGTCATTTCTTGATTTTTATCTGTGTCAAAATAGGTAAAAGTAATATATTCATTCATTTTTATTATCCTCTTGCTCTTCTTTCAAAACTGCAATTTCCAACTGTTCCAAAAATCTTACTTTTGCAGAGTTACGTATCAAATGTTTATTCATCCCTGTTCGTCCATATTTGTTGGTTTTCCCAATAATGACCTTATTGGAATCTGTTTCATCTATGACAACAAACGGACGGTTAGTAATTTTTCTACCTGTTTTTTCATCAATCAATTCAAAAGCAAGACTAAATAAATCTTTGGGATTCAGTAGGGGCATATTGAAAGTACGGCTATTCGCCCCATTCACCACCAACGGCGCCCTCACCCGCACCACCTTCGGACTCCCGATCTCAACTTCCCCATTCGACAGCTTGATATACGCCCCTTTGCAGGTAATCAGAATCTCTTCCTTCGCCGCAATGGTGATCTTCCCTGCGCTGCTGGTTAACGTTGCATCCTTCAAAGCATTCAGCTGCAACTCGTCATTCTGTGCCTGTACAGTGACTGCACCCTGATTGGCCTGCATCTTGATGCCGCTGCTTTGCGCAAATAGGTTAAGGCTCTCTGCCGCATGGGCGGTCAGGCTTTGGCCGGCGGTAATGTCGG
>NZ_JBQCXF010000412.1:0-2663 GCF_051956635.1 Neisseria sp. P0022.S010
TTCACACAGACGGTTGATAAAGGTAAAGTCGCTTTCGAGATACTGGGTTACATACTCGCGGACGGTGTAGCTGCGGCTCTTTTGGAAACGGTAGTCGACACCGGAGAAGCCGTGGTGTTTGAAGACGACGGCAACGATGTCGGGGACGGTTTGGTTTGAAACAGTCGGGAATTGCCCAAGGTCTCTTCCTATTGATGATAACCAAACTGCACAATCCAAAGATCAAAGCCTCATACCCAAGAGTAAAACGCAGATTCAGATTATCGGCATAGTAATACAGGATTCTTCTTTGGCTTTCTAAAACAGTAGGTCATTCGGGTTTAATAGGATGGACTGTATCTATGCTTGTTCGCCTTGTGACGAAATTATCTGTTTCTGCAAAATCAGTCTATTTTTTTCATCATTTCCATAAATTTTTAAACCATTTAATTAATGAATCAAACCAACTTTCTTGTATTCCTATCATTGTATTATTTTCAAGGAAATCAGTTCTATTTCTACATTTTCTAGAGGATGAGTCAATAGAACCTACTTTAACCTTTCCATCTTCCTCTATTATGCAATAATAATTTTTCATACCAATGAAATCAGCATATCCATACGTATTTGGCTGAAGCGTGATATCATAGACTTCATTACTTTTTAATACTATACCATCAAAATTATTATTATCTATAACAATACAATTTTCTTTATTTGGATAGTTTTTATCAAATGAATTTTCATAATACCAAGATCTATATTCTCCTAGATCTGAATCAAAAAAACCCACACCTAGCAAATAATTACCTGAAAGATCTTTCTTATCAGTATAAATACACAACATATTGTTTTTTATTGTTATATTTATATCATTATTAGAATATGGAGATGGTGAAATCCCATATACCTTAATACTTATCATTAAGATAACAAAATAAAATATCCCTCTACTCATATCTTTATCCTCTTAAAACAATTAAGAAAACTTAAAATGAATAAAAATCTCTTCCTTTCCGATAAAAGCCCTTAGCTATTGCCCTTCTTGAAATATTAAAGAGAAATCTGAATAGGCAAATGAAAAATACTTTTCTACCAAATGATTTTGGATCTCTAAAATTAGTGTTCACTCAAATATTTTTTAACTTCCTCTTTTGTCTCTACAGTACATGGAAATTGATCAAAAATATTAGCATCACAATATAATAGGAATTGTTTCAATTGCTCTTTAGGTACATCTTGTATATCACGTTCCCCAATGGAATCATAGTATAGGCTCTGAAATAACCAAGGTTTTTTTAAAAATAATATATAATTATTATCAAATTCTCCTATCCTATAAACAATACCGATAAACAAATACAATAAAATAAAAATAAAAAATAGCATTTTATTCATAAAATTTCCTTATCTGTTTATTTAACTGTTGGTTCATTTAATTTAAATTCTTTTCTTAACTCAACTATTTTCTCCATAGCAACACTACCTGGACATGTCCGAGTATCGCCTGATAAAGCAAATTCTTTATGCCCTCCTAACTCACTAATGTTAAAATACTCATTCAGGCATTTGATTAAAACTTTTAGAGCAGATAATTGTGCCTCAGGTATCTCTCTCATATAAGTAGAATCAAATTGATCAGTCCATGTACTAAAATCTGTAAAAGAAAATTTAGCTTCTCCTTGTTTTGAAAAGTCTCCTAATAAAAGAATACCTATTTTTTTAGCATTATTTTTATTAACATGAGAACCTTTGAATCTTATATCTCTGCCCTCTGCAATAACTCCTGTACAATCTACTACGTAGTGATAACCGATATCTGAAAAATCTTTTTTATCCATGTGTTTATTTTGTACTTCCTTTAAAGCACCGTAGATTGCAGAACATGTATGTTGTGGTGAATTCCCTTGATGGTGGATGACTATTGATGTGTAATTCCACTCCTTTTCTAAACCATTTTTAGCCTCTCGTGCTTCCCATTCCCAACGTTCTAAAAATTTATTTTTAGATACTACTGGTAAATATTTTTCTAAATAATTAATAATAGCTTTCCTTGTGGCAGCCGGATCGTTTACAGGTATTTCAACTGTTTTAACATCACGATCATTGGATAAAGTTAATTTCGTATTTTTTTCAGCCATTTTATACCTCATTTGGTTTTAAAATTCTTTTGGGAGCTTCAAATAATACATGTACTGAAACTACATCGGATTGTAATGATTTTAAATACAAAAAACCATTATTATCTGTAAATAATATTTTTTTATCACCGGATAAGAATTTGACAATACATTTACGTTGCTTTATGGGCTCTCCTGTTTCGCTATTTTTCACAAGCAGTTTTGCTTTATATAAAGGAAAATCTTTGATAGAGAAGAAATCAAAATCTCGTTTTGCCGATTCATTCACCACCAACGGCGCCCTCACCCGCACCACCTTCGGACTTCCGATCTCAACTTCCCCGTTACTCAACTTGATATACGCCCCTTTGCAGGTAATCAGAATCTCTTCCTTCGCCGCAATGGTGATCTTCCCTGCGCTGCTGGTTAACGTTGCATCCTTCAAAGCATTCAGCTGCAATTCGTCATTCTGTGCCTGTACAGTGACTGCACCCTGATTGGCCTGCATCTTGATGCCGTTGCTTTGCGCAAACAGGTTAAGGCTCTCTGCCGCATGGGCGGTCA
>NZ_JBQCXF010000413.1:0-2663 GCF_051956635.1 Neisseria sp. P0022.S010
GCAATGCGCGCGGTACGATTTATCCCAGCCCTGTCGAAGCGGCGCTGATTGCGGAAACCCACGGCGCAGATTTGATTACCATGCACTTGCGTGAAGACCGCCGCCATATTAAAGATGCGGACGTGTTCGCCGTTAAAAACGCCATCCGCACGCGCCTGAATTTGGAAATGGCGCTGACGGAAGAAATGCTGGAAAACGCGCTCAACGTCATGCCGGAAGATGTGTGCCTCGTACCTGAAAAACGTCAAGAAGTGACCACCGAAGGCGGTTTGGACGTATTGGCGCAACAGGATAAAGTGGCAGAGTTTACTAAAATCCTGACCGATGCAGGCATCCGCGTGTCCTTGTTTATCGATGCCGACGACGCGCAAATCCAAGCCGCTTATGATGTCGGCGCGCCCGTTATTGAGTTGCACACCGGTGCGTATGCCGATGCGCACGGCCACGCCGAGCAAATGAAACAATTCGAGCGCATTCAAAACGGCGCGCATTACGCCAGCGATTTGGGTTTGGTCGTCAACGCCGGACACGGCCTGACCATTCACAACGTGACGCCGATTGCTCAAATTCTCGCTATCCGCGAGTTGAACATCGGGCATTCGCTGATTTCCCAAGCACTTTTCCTCGGCCTGCCTGAAGCTGTCCGCCAGATGAAGGAAGTCATGTTCAGAGCCAGAATGTTGCCTTAACGGCATCAGCCATACCGGCTAAAGCGGTTTGCTTTGGTCGGTATTCACACTTTCAGACGGCCTGACTATTTAAACAAGGAGCAGACCCATGATTTACGGAATCGGTACAGACATTGTTTCCCTCAAACGCATTATCCGCCTGAACAAAAAATTCGGACTGGCATTTGCGCAACGCATTCTCAGCCCGGAAGAGCTGTTGGAGTTTCCACAGGCAGGCAAACCGGTCAACTATCTTGCCAAACGCTTTGCCGCCAAAGAGGCTTTTGCCAAAGCCGTTGGTACGGGCATACGCGGCGTGGTGTCTTTCCGCAATATCGGTGTCGGACATGATGCATTGGGCAAACCTGAATTGTTTTTTGCACCGGCTTTGACAAAATGGCTGGAGGAGCAGGGTATCCGAAGCTGCCATCTCAGTATGAGCGATGAAGAGGATACCGTTATGGCTTTTGTCATTGCGGAAAAATAAGGCCGGATTTAAGTAGTCTGAAATAGAAAATCCTTTTCAGACGGCCTGAAGGGTTAGGTATTTGTTGAAGGTCGGGCGTATAGGCCCGACATCGTTTTTTTACGTATAAATCGGCAGGTGTCACTGCCTGCCGTATATAAGAATAAGCTCATGATGACTGAAGACACACGTCCATTGGTACAAGTGGTTGCCGGAATTTTGCTCGACCAAAACGGCCGCTACCTGCTCAGTTCCCGCCCAGAGGGCAAGCCGTATGCCGGTTATTGGGAATTTGCAGGCGGCAAAGTCGAAGCGGGCGAAACCAACTTCCAAGCCTTGCAACGCGAGTTTGAAGAAGAACTCGGCATCCGTATCCTTGCCGCTACGCCGTGGCTGACCAAAGTCCATTCCTACGAACACGCACATGTACGCCTGCATTTTTTATGGGTGGAAGCCGACCAATGGACGGGCGAAATCCAATCGAGGGAAGGGCAGAAATGGGCATGGCAAAAGGCAGGGGATTTTACCGTTGAACCGATGTTGCCTGCCAATAGCGCATTGTTACGTTCCCTCTCCATTCCGCGCCAACTTCAAGGCCGTCTGAAAAGCGGCTTGAGCGGTCAAAACAGCATGGGCGAATATTATGTTGCGCCGTATTTGTCGGCTCAGCATCAAACCGCCTCTGCCGTATTGCTGGATTTTGCCGATTGGCAACAAGGCAAGCCGATAGAAGCGCCCAGCGTGTGGCCAATCATTGAAAACGCCGAACAATGGCAGCAGGTGCAAAATGCCGATGCTGTCGTATGGAAAGTAGCGAATGAAGCGGCAGCCAAGCAAGTTATCGATATTTTGGCTCAAGGCGTGGCTATGCCGCTGATTGCGGCTGCTCCGGAAAGTATGGTTTCCATTTATCGCGAGCAGTGGCAGAGCATGGGTGTGCATGCTGTTTTGATCGATAATGACATTGAGGCCGTCTGAAATGAGTAAAAATCAAAAACTACTGATTGCCGCTGTTTTACTGATTGTGTTTGCGGCGGCCAAACTGCTGCTCTTGGATTGGTGGCAGCGACAACAGTTAAAAGCGAATGTAGTCGAATGTAGTCTGACACAAGGCTGCGTCCTGCCTGACGGTTCAAAAGTGCGAGCGACCTCCATCAATACACACGATCCGTTTGATATTGTGGTGGAAAATGTGCCGAAGAATACGGGCGCGGTCAGTATCGGTTTCAGTATGAAAAACATGGACATGGGCTTCAACCGCTACAACCTGACGCAACAATCGCCGCAAAGTTGGCAGGCTGCGCAAGTCCGCTTGCCGTTTTGCGTAGAAGGCCGCCATGATTACACTGCCGACATTACCATTGGCAAACAGACTTTTCAGACGGCATTTAGTGCAGAGTAGTCATCATGCAAAGGCCGTCTGAAAATTTAAAGGCAAAATTTTTAATTTTTTCAGACGGCATATTTAAAAGTTCTTTATAAATGAATCAATTATAAATTATTTTTAGACGGATTGTTTACAATCATTC
>NZ_JBQCXF010000414.1:0-2657 GCF_051956635.1 Neisseria sp. P0022.S010
GAGGGGGATAAGCAGGAAGACGCTGCGGTTGACTTCGTACATGGTGTTTTCCTTGGTTTCTGTATAGTTGAATGATATAGCAAAGGTGGTGGACTGGCTATCTTTTGGGGGATAAAGGCCGTCTGAATTTCAGACGGCCTTTAATTTATGGAAACAATCAGGGATTTTCTGATGGTGTTTGATACAGGGTTTGGGGATTGGCTGTATTGGGGATTTCTGCCGGAGCGGATTGTGGTACTGCTACCGGTTCGGAAGAGGTGTTGCTGTCCACCAAGTCGTCGATGTCGATGTTGTCATCTTCACTTTGAGGGAGCGTGCCGCCGGTTTGTTGGGTGCGGACTTTCATGTAAAGGTCGCGTGTGTAGCTGTATTTGTCGATGGCTGCGCCTTCGAGGCTGTCGGTCAGGTCGAGCAGTTCTTCACGGGTGTTGATGGCCTGCAGGCCGATTGTGCCCCAGCGTCCTGCTCTGGTGTGGAAGACGGCGTTTTTAACTGGGTAGACGGTGGTAACGGCGTTGCCAATGGTATCGCGTACGGTAGATGGGCCGAACAGGGGGACAACGAAGTAGTTGCTGTTTTTCCAGCCCCATGAGGCGAAGGTGTCGCCGAGGGTATTTTTATTGCTGGGTACGCCGCCTGCACCGGCTATGTCGATTAAACCGCCAAGGCCGAAGGTGGTGTTGATGCCGACGCGGACGAGGTCTTCGCTGGCGCGTTTGACGTCAAGGCGCAGAACGTTGCTGCCGAAGCTGACGACGTCGCGCAGGTTGTTGAAGAAGTTGATCACGCCGGTACGCACCGGTTTGGGCGTTACTTTGCGATAGCCGCGTGCGACAGGGGAAAGGACGTATTTGTCTGCTTTGTCGTTGAACTTGGAAACGGTACGGTTGTAGCCTTCGTAAGGATCGGCCGGATTGCGTTCGGCAAGTGCGGGAGCGGAGGCTATGCTGATGAGGAGGCAGAGTGAAGCGGTGGTTTTTTTCATGATTGCAACCAGTCTTTGATTTCGTAAAGTTCGGCCAGTGCGCGGACGGAATCAGGAATGTTTTGAATGGTCGGTTTTTTGTCTATCCGGCGCAGAGCGTTGAGCAGCAGGGAAACGCAGGCTGAATCTGCTTTGCCTACTTGGCTGAAGTCTATGCTGTCTGTTTCTTTCAGACAGCATTGCTGTTCGTAGCGCGCAAAGGCGGAGGCAGTCAGGGTTTTGACGGTAACGTCGCCGCTGATGTAGAGCGTGCCGTTGCGGATTTCTGTTTGCATGGTGTCTTTATGATGTAAGGCACCATGCCGTCTGAACATCAGGCGGCATGGTGCGGGGTGGATTATTTACCGCCGTTTTTGGCTTTCAAGTCGGCAATCAGGCCGTCAATGCCTTTGGCTTTGATGGTTTCGCCGAATTGGTTGCGATATACGGTAACCAAGCTTGCGCCTTCTACTGCGACATTGTATGCGCGGTATTTGTTGCCGCTTTGGTAGGTGGTGAAGTCCATGTTAACCGGTTTTTGGCCGGAAACGTTGATTTCGGCGCGGACAACGATTTCTTTACCGCCTTTGTTTACGACAGGGTTATCTTTGATGTTGACCTTGGCGTTTTTGAATTTCAGCATGGTGCCGGAGTAGGTGCGGATCAGCAGGGTTTGGAACTCTTTGGTCAACGCTTGTTTTTGTGCGTCAGTCGCAGTACGCCATGGGTTGCCGACGGCCAAAGCGGTCATGCGTTGGAAGTCGAAGTAAGGGATGGCGTAGGCTTCGGCTTTTTGGCGTGCGGTGTTGGCGTCGCCGCTGTTGAGGATTTTCAGCACTTGAACGGAATTTTCACGTACTTGGTTGACTGCGTCGGCAGGAGAGGCAAAGGCCATGCTGATGCTCAATACGCCGATGCTCAATGCGCTGATGAAGGAAGTTTTTTTCATGGGAGTGTCCTGAATATTGGGTTGATATGTGTTTATTGTTTGTTTTGACCGGCAGATTCACTGTCTGCGTTTTTCTCGGCAAAGCTGGTCATGAATTTGCCGATAAGGTTTTCTAAAACCATGGCGGAGCTGGTGACGGTAATGGTGTCGCCTGCCGCCAAAGAATCGGTATCGCCGCCTTGTTGCAGGCCGATGTATTGTTCGCCCAACAAGCCTGAAGTCAGGATTTGTGCGGAAACGTCGCTGCTGAAGTGATATTGGCTGTCCAGATTGAGGGCGACTTTGGCCTGATAGGATTTAGGGTCGAGCTGAATGGAGGCAACGCGGCCCACCAGTACGCCTGCGGATTTGACCGGCGCGTTGGTTTTCAAGCCGCCGATGTCGCTGAAATCGGCATAGACGGTGTAGGTTTGAGAGGATTTGCCGAACGATTGTCCGCCGGCGGCGCGGAAGGCGAGAAAGCCGATAGCGGCCGCGCCCAGCAAGACAAACAGTCCTACCCAAAATTCCAAAGCATTTTTTTTCATGTGCTATTGTCCTTGTTTCATTCTTTTTAAGTGTCGTTTCAGACGGCCTTTTAGTCGGTAAACATCCATGCGGTCAGCATGAAGTCGACAGCGAGGATGGTCAGGGCGGAAGACACTACGGTGCGTGTACTGGCGCGCAAAATACCTTCGGAAGTCGGTACGCAGTGGAAGCCCTGATGTACGGCGATCAGCGTAACGGCTACGCCGAAAGCGGCGG
>NZ_JBQCXF010000415.1:0-2656 GCF_051956635.1 Neisseria sp. P0022.S010
TGTAAAGGGCAAGGCTGCCGATTTGGGCAAAAACGGCGGCAAAGGCAAACAGAAAGGCGGCAACGGCAAATTGTTTGCTGTGAATGCTCAGAAGATAAGCGCCCAACAGAATCAGTACGATAAACATCAGGGTAAATAGTGCGGTCAGGAGCAGATAGGCTTTTTGTCGGGTCATGGCATCTTGGGTAAGGGGAAAATGTTCTGATTATAACGTCAGATTGGGAATTTGAAACCATGCCGTATTCGTTAAAAAGGCCGTCTGAATATTTCAGACGGCCTTAAGTCGAATAACGGATTAACGCAATTCTGTGTGCAGACGGCTCAACAATGTGGAGGCATCGCTGCCTTTGTATGGGCTGCCGTCTTTGTTCAACAAATGGAGGCGTGCGCCATTGTTGATAGGCTCAACATACACGATGATTTCAGGATACGTTTTTGGCGCTTCTGCTTTGCCTTTGCCAAATACGCGTTTGAACAGGCCTGGTTTTTTATTGGCAACTGCTTCACCTTCGGTTGGCGCTTGTTGAACCAAGAAGGCGCGGCGTTCGGCATTTTGACCGATAACAGTCAGGCCGATGCGGTCAAGCGCAAGGGCGGTACGGCGCCAGTTGCGGCCGTAATCGCCTGCCAGCAGCAGGGTGCCGTTGTCCACACGGGCCAACTCAGAAGCATTGCTGCGGGCGGCAACGCTTTGGGTCAGGGCCTGTTCAGCTTGCTGACCGTCAACGCCCAAGTATTGCATAAAGCGGGCGAGGAATGCGGCTTCGAGATTAGGGTCACTCTCGCTTGGCTGCCACATCGTGGTGTCTTTTTTACGGTCGGCATAAACTTCTTTCATGCCTTTGTGGGCGAAGAAGATGTCGGTTGAACCGTTTTTGCCTTGTTCGATGCGGATGATGAACTTGTCGCGTTCGCTGGTAGAGTAGATGCCGCCCAAGCCGACTTTATCCAACAGGCGGCGCAGGCTGTCTTGAGGGATTTTGGCTCGGTTTTCAGCCCACTCGGTTTCCATTTGGCCGATGGCTGGCTCTTCAGATTTGATGTCGAAACCGTTTTCTTGCCAGAACACTTTCAGCAAAGGCCAAATTTCGCGAGGTGATTTGCCATCGACAACCAACCAGCGTTGGTTGCCGTCACGCTCAAGGCGTACGCCTTTAACGGATTTCAAGACTTCTGCATTGGCAGGTTGTTGTACAGCTTGAGTGCGGCGTTTGTTGAAGTCGCTGGCGCGGACGGCGCCGCTGCCTGCCGGTAATTGATAGAGGTTGCCTTGGTCAGGGTTGTTCAAATCAGGTGGTACTTCCAGTTTGACCAAGCGGTGTGATTGACTTTGATAGTCGAGTTTGGGTTGTTCTTTTTTGCTGCCAGAACAGGCAGTCATGCTAATCAGGGCGAGGGCTACTACGATGGGTTTGATATAGGTCATCTTGTTTTCCTGTGGATGAAGTTCTTAACAGGGAGGCCGTCTGAAAAGGGTGTTTGGGATTCAGACGGCCTTATTTCCGGATCAGATTTGTCCTGATTTTTCCAGAGCGGCTCGGACTTTGGCTTGACCGGCTTCAGTCAGTGCTACCAAAGGCAGACGAACATGGGGTTCGCATTTGCCCAATAAGCTCAGGCCCCATTTGGGCGCGGCTGGGCTGGGCTCGCAGAACATGGTGTTATAAATTGGGATAAGTTGCTCGTTTAGACGACGGGCGGTCGCAATATCGCCCTCAAGGGCGGCTCGGCACATGTCAGCAAAGAGTTTCGGTGCGACGTTGGCTGCGACGGTTACCACGCCATGACCGCCACACAGCATGAAAGGCAGGCCGGTAGGGTCATCGCCGGATAAAACGACAAAACCTTCAGGAACGCTGTTGATCAATTCGATGTTCTTGCCGATATTGCCGCTGGCTTCTTTTACGCCGACGATATTCGGAATCTCGGCCAAACGCAAAATAGTGTCGTTGCTCATGCTGACGACGGTACGGCCGGGAACATTATAGATAACCATCGGAATCGAAGTGGCTTCGGCGATGGCTTTGAAATGTTGGTAAATGCCTTCTTGCGAAGGTTTGTTGTAGTAGGGAACAACAGATAAGGTGTAGTCCGCACCGGCTTGCTCGGCGGCTTTGGAAAGGGCGATGGCTTCGACAGTGTTGTTGGCGCCTGTGCCGGCGATAACGGGAACGCGCTTGTTGACGTGTTTGACAGTGGCTTCAATAACGGCCAAATGTTCTTCGACAGGCAGGGTGGCTGACTCGCCGGTGGTACCGACTGCGACGATGCCGTCGGTACCGTTTTCAATGTGCCAGTCGATTAAGTCGTGAAGTTGTTCGTAGTTGATGCTGCCGTCTTGATTCATCGGAGTAATCAGGGCAACCAGACTGCCTTTTAACATACGGAAACCTTTAATTTTACGGTGTGGGTGAATTATGCAGTGGATTGTAGCTTACTTTGTTGTTTGTGTGAAACATATCCGCTAAGCGGCTTTGCCGTTTAATGGTGACTTGTCATTATCTTAATGAATAATACATTTTTAAATCATTGGTTTGTTTGTTTTGAGATGGAAAAATGATGTCAAGAATTAAAATGTGTTAAGGCAGTTTGAGGCCGTCTGAAAACGGTTGGGCAGAACTTTCAGACGGCCTGATGGTTTTGAATTTGCTGATAC
>NZ_JBQCXF010000416.1:0-2654 GCF_051956635.1 Neisseria sp. P0022.S010
CCACCGAATAACCGCGCATTTTTTGGCGGTTTTCATAATCAATGCGCAATAACAAAGTAACGCACACCAGCATGATAAAGACAGCCGAACCGCCGTAAGACATAAACGGCAAAGTCAGGCCTTTAGTAGGCAGGATACCGATGTTTACACCGATATTGAAGAAACTTTGAATACCAATCCAAATACCGATTCCGTTGGCAATGTACGCGCTGAACATCAAGCCCGAATCACGCGCCTGCTTGCCGATGGAAAACGCACGCCACACCAGCCAGCCGTAGCAGAACACCAAAACCAGCATCCCGACAAAGCCGAATTCCTCGCCGATGACGGCAAAAATAAAGTCCGTATGCGCTTCAGGCAGATAGAAACGTTTTTCCAAACTCGCACCCAAACCCTGACCGAACCATTCGCCGCGCGCAATCGCCATCAACGAATGCGTCAACTGATAGCCTTTACCCAAAGGGTCACCCCAAGGATCCAAAAATGCGGAAACCCGCGCCATACGGTAGGGTGCCGCCAAAATCATCACACCCATCCCCGCCAGCACGCTCAGTACCAATACGGCAAAATATTTCCAAGGGAAACCCGCCAAAAACAGCATACCCATCGTAATCGACACAATCACGACAAACGAGCCGAAATCAGGTTGCGCCATCACAAAAACCAAACCCAGCGCAATCATCACGATAGGCAGCAGGATGTTTTTAAACTTCTTCAGCTTCTGCCAAGTTTTCTGACGCGCTTCCTTGCTGAACGGACACAGGAAAGCATTGAACAAACCGACAAACAGCGGTTTCAAACCCAAAGAGTCCATACTGCGCAACACTTCCTCGCGTCGCGTAAACAGGCTGGACAAATACAAAACCGTCGCCAGTTTGAACAACTCGGTCGGCTGAAGATTGACCGGCCCGATATGAATCCAACGCGTCGCCCCGTTGATTTCACGGCCGACAAACAACACCACCACCAGCAAAATCGCAGAAAAAGCAAAATAAAACGGAATGATTTTCCGCCAAAAACTCATGCTCAACAGCGACAGCCCGAGACAGCCCAACACACTCGCGCCGACAAACATCGCCTGCTTGCTGACAAAAGAAAATTGATTGCCGCCTTCCGACGCGGCATAGACAATCGACGCAGAATAAATCATTACCAAGCTGAAGGCGGTCATCAAAATAACCATCCACAACAGTGACACATCGAATTTCCGACCGTCCAAAGAAATCGGGCGGTCGAGAAGTTTGGAAAGACTAATCATGAACAAACATCCGTATGCGGGCAGACGAAAAAAAAATCCGCCCCAGAACAAAGCGTTCAGACGACCCTCCGCCTAATCGGAACATCGGAGGTCGTCTGAAAAAATATCGTGAATCAGAAAAACGTCATTCTAAAGGTTTCTTGCCAAAGCAACAATTCAGATTCTTTAAAGACAGTCGGATTCCGGCGTTCTTTGCGCCCTCCCCTACCCATCACAAACGCAAAAAAGGTCGTCTGAAAACGTTTTTATGTTTTCAGACGACCTTATAGGCTACCTTTAAAACGGCAGCAATTTGGGCAATACGGTTTGCAGATAGTCTTGAAATTCGGGCGCATCCACTTCGCTGCCAAAACCGCCATTGGCGAAAATGTGGCGAAGATACGCGATAAATTGCGTATTTTGCGGAGCGTACAGCACTTTACCATCCACACTTGGCTTGGTGCTTAATGCGATTTCATAAGCACTGCTGCCGCTTACATTGTCTTTGTGGTAATCATCGGGCGAGAATGGCAAACCAATCGGGCATTTTGGGTTTTCCGCAAGCAATTCTCGGGTACACTCCAGCCACTCGTTATCTTCGTTTTCCACCTCTTCCAAAACAAAATCTATGCCGTACACACACAAAGGGTCGGCATATTCCCACATAATTTCAGGATATTCGTCATAGTTCCAGATAAAGTTGATTTCGCCGACAATCCGGTAGAAGTATTGCAGCGAAAGGGGAATGAAACCGACAGGCTGCACAGCTTGGACAAGGCGGCGGATATGTTCGTCCGCATCAGGCAGGGGCGGCATAATCACGTTATCGCGCCATTGGTTGAACCGATAGCCGAACTGCGGCAAGGTGTCCGCGACGATATGCGCGTTGTGCAGCACACGCCGAAAAGTTTCGGTAAGCAAGCAATTGATTTCCGCTGCTGCTTCGGGTTGAAAGGCTTTTTGCCGCAATCGGGCGATGTCGGCATAAACTTGGCTGTATTCGCCGTTCAGATAGCGTTGGTAGAAAGACAAGGCAAAATTCCTTCAGTTTGTTATAGAGGATGCAATCCGTTTTACTGATACAGACCGCTTTTTATCCAATGCAAACCCTAAGCCGCCTGCGGTATTTCCGCCCACGGCTGTATCTGTTCCAACTGCGCGGCGAGGCGGAGCAGCGTGTCTTCGCGTCCGTGTGCGGCGGCGAACTGGGTACCGACGGGCAGCCCGTGATGCCGGTAAAGCGGCACGCTCATGGCGGGGTTGCCGCTCATGTTCAGCGGCGACGTATAGCCGACGTATTGCAGCGCGGCGGCGGCTTCTTTTTCTAAAAACGGGTTGTTTTTCAACAGAAAACCCAAGCGCAGCGTGCCGAACAGCAGGCGCATGGCTTTTTGTGCGGCGGGCGGCGGCATCATCT
>NZ_JBQCXF010000417.1:0-2654 GCF_051956635.1 Neisseria sp. P0022.S010
GATAATACATAAATACAAAAACACGCACCAAACAATCAATAGGAGGCTTTGGCATGCAACAAAAAGTCCGTTTCCAAATCGAAGGCATGACCTGTCAGGCCTGCGCTTCGCGCATTGAAAAAGTGTTGAACAAAAAAGACTTTGTCGAATCGGCGGGGGTGAACTTCGCCAGCGAGGAGGCGCAGGTGGTGTTTGACGACAGCCAAACCTCCGCCGCCGACATCGCCAAAATCATCGAGAAAACCGGCTATGGCGCGAAGGAAAAGACGGAAGACGCGCTGCCGCAACCCGAAGAAACCGCGCATGTAAGCTGGCGGCTGTGGCTGCTGTTCGCCATCAACGTCCCGTTCCTTGTCGGCATGGCAGGCATGATGATCGGCAGACACGATTGGATGATTCCGCCGTTGTGGCAGTTCGCATTGGCGAGTGTGGTGCAGCTTTGGCTGGCAGTGCCGTTTTACAAAAGCGCGTGGGCGAGCATTAAAGGCGGGCTGGCGAATATGGACGTGCTGGTCACTATCGGTACGGTGTCGATTTACCTGTATTCCGTTTATATGCTGTTTTTCAGCCCGCACGCGGCGCACGGCATGGCGCATGTATATTTTGAAGCGGGCGTGATGGTGATCGGTTTTGTGTCGCTGGGCAAATTTTTGGAACACCGCACCAAAAAATCCAGTCTGAACAGCTTGGGTCTGCTGCTGAAACTGACGCCGACCCAAGTCAACGTGCAGCGTGATGGCGAATGGAAACAACTGCCCATCGACCAAGTGCAAATCGGCGACCTTATCCGCGCCAACCACGGAGAACGCATTGCTGCCGACGGCATTATCGAAAGCGGCAGCGGCTGGGCGGACGAGAGCCATCTCACCGGCGAATCCAATCCCGAAGAGAAAAAGGCGGGCGGCAAAGTGTTGGCGGGCGCGCTGATGACCGAAGGCAGCGTGGTGTACCGCGCCACGCAGCTCGGCAGCCAAACCTTGCTCGGCGACATGATGAACGCGCTGTCCGAAGCGCAAGGCAGCAAAGCGCCGATCGCGCGCGTGGCGGATAAGGCGGCGGCGGTGTTCGTGCCTGCCGTCGTGAGCATCGCGCTGTTGACTTTTATCGCCACTTGGCTGGTGAAAGGCGATTGGACGATTGCGCTGATGCATGCCGTTGCCGTTTTGGTGATTGCCTGCCCGTGCGCGCTCGGTCTGGCGACGCCCGCCGCGATTATGGTCGGCATGGGCAAGGCGGTGAAACACGGCATTTGGTTCAAAGACGCGGCGGCGATGGAAGAAGCCGCCCACGTCGATGCCGTCGTGTTGGACAAAACCGGCACGCTGACCGAAGGCAGGCCGCAAGTTGCCGCCGTTTATTGCGTTCCCGACAGCGGTTTTGACGAAGACGCTTTGTACCGCATCGCCGCCGCCGTCGAACAAAACGCTGCTCATCCGCTTGCCCGAGCCATCGTCTCCGCCGCCCAAGCGCGCAGCTTGGAAATCCCCTCCGCACAAAACGCGCAAACCGTTGTCGGCGCAGGCATTACCGCCGAAGTAGAAGGCGTGGGTTTGGTGAAAGCAGGCAAAGCCGAATTTGCCGAACTGACCTTGCCGAAGCTTTCAGACGGCGTTTGGGACATTGCAAGCATTGTTGCAGTCTCAGTTGACAACAAACCGATCGGCGCATTCGCACTTGCCGACGCGTTGAAAGCCGATACCGCCGAAGCCATAGGCCGTCTGAAGAAACACAATATCGATGTCTATATCATGAGCGGCGACAACCAAGGCACGGTCGAATACGTCGCCAAACAGTTGGGCATCACACACGCCTTCGGTAACATGAGTCCGCGCGACAAAGCCACCGAAGTGCAGAAACTTAAAGCCACCGGCAAAACCGTAGCGATGGTCGGCGACGGCATCAACGACGCCCCCGCGCTTGCCGCCGCCAACGTCAGCTTCGCCATGAAAGGCGGCGCGGATGTTGCCGAACACACTGCGTCCGCCACGCTGATGCAACATTCGGTCAACCAGCTTGCCGATGCCCTGTTGGTGTCGCAAGCCACTTTGAAAAACATCAAGCAAAACCTGTTTTTCGCCTTCTTCTACAATATCTTGGGCATTCCGCTCGCCGCACTCGGCTTTTTAAATCCCGTCATCGCAGGCGCGGCAATGGCGGCAAGCTCGGTTTCCGTGTTGAGCAATGCCTTGCGCCTGAAACGGGTGAATATTGATTGATAATATAAAGGCCGTCTGAAGACTGTTTTTTCAGACGGCCTTCAATCCATATTTTCTGATTTTGAGACCCAAGCGGGAGTATGTCGTATGGACATGATGTTGTTGACCAATATTGTATTGATTGTTTTATGTATTTTTACCATGTTGCTGGTGTGGTCGCGCAACTGGAAACGCAAGCAGGCGTATTTTGAGAAAATCAAAAGCAATCCGGAAAACCTCAAATGGGTTGGGCAAAATCTGACTGGTCAGGAGTGGAAGGATTTGAAAGTCGTGAGCGACCATTTTGGCCTACCCATGTTGTAGGCCAAGCAATTAATTGATTTTTATAAAAACAGTCAGCATTAATTTATGATTTAACGATAGAATTTGACTGAAGTTAAGGCCGTCTGAAATAGCACTCTTATAATAATATAAGTAATATTTCAGACGGCCTTGCTG
>NZ_JBQCXF010000418.1:0-2652 GCF_051956635.1 Neisseria sp. P0022.S010
AAGACCTCGGCACCTTGAGCGACAATCAGATCGGCTTTATGCGCCAACATATCGGCATTGTCTTCCAAGACCACAAAATCCTCTACGACCGCAATGTCTTGCAAAACGTTATCCTGCCTTTGCGGATTGGCGGCTACCAGCCGCGCAAAGCGGAAGAGCGTGCGCGTATTGCGATTGAGAAAGTCGGCTTGAAAGGCCGCGAAAACGATATGCCCATCACTTTGTCCGGCGGCGAACAGCAGCGTTTGTGCATCGCGCGCGCAGTGGTTCACCAACCCAGCCTGCTGATTGCCGACGAGCCATCCGCCAGTCTCGACCGCGCCTACGCGCTGGATATTATGGAATTGTTTAAAACCTTCCATGAAGCAGGCACGACCGTGATTGTTGCGGCGCACGATGAAACGCTGATGGCGGATTACGGCCACCGCGTCTTGCGCCTGCAGAAAGGACGCCTCGCATGAGTATGATTCACTACATCTCGTTACACGTCGAATCGGCGCGCGCCGCACTCAAAGAACTTCTGCGCCAACCCATCGGCACGTTGCTGACCCTGTTCATGCTTGCCGTTGCCATGACCTTGCCGCTGTTTATGTATTTGGGTATCCAAAGCGGACAAAGCGTGTTGGGCAAACTTAACGAATCGCCACAGATTACGGTTTATATGGACACCGATGCGGCAAGTTCTGATGCCGATACGGTGAAAAACCTGCTCCAACGCGACAGCCGTATCGATAAAGTCCGCTTTATCAGCAAGCAGGAAGGTTTGGAAGAATTGCAGACCAATCTCGACCAAAACCTCGTTTCCATGCTCGATGGCAACCCGTTGCCCGACGTCTTTATCGTTACGCCCGACCCTGCCACTTCGCCGAATCAGATGCAGGCCATCTATAAAGACATTACCAAGCTGCCGCGCGTCGAATCGGCAACCATGGATACGGAATGGGTACAAACCCTTTATCGTATTAACGAATTTATCCGCAAGATTTTGTGGTTCCTCTCGCTGACATTGGGCATGGCCTTTGTCTTAGTGGCACACAACACCATCCGCCTGCAAATCCTCAGCCGTAAGGAAGAGCTGGAAATCACCAAGCTTTTGGGTGCGCCCGCTTCCTTCATCCGCCGTCCTTTCCTTTATCAGGCAATGTGGCAGAGTATTTTCTCCGCCGCCGTCAGCCTGGGCTTGTCGGCTTGGCTTTTGGCCGAAGTACGGCCGCTGGTGGACGCGATTTTCAAACCCTACGGTCTGAACATCGGCTGGCGTTTCTTCACATTTAGCGAAGTGTCGCTGGTATTCGGCTTCGTCATCGCGCTGGGCGTATTCGGCGCATGGCTGGCCACCACGCAACACCTTTTAGGCTTCAAAGCCAAAAAATAAGCCTTGGCAAACAGGCCGTCTGAACCATTCAGACGGCCTGAAATCTTATCCTTTCGCAACGTAAACAAACCTTGTGAAAATTTAATACTGCCAAATCTAACAGCAAGGGCATAATCCCTTATAATTGATGGTTTATTACCCATCTCATTTCATTTGTGCGGCATAAACCGTGCAGACAAATAACGAAAGACATCCTGTGGACAAACTCAAAATCTCTGCCAACGGCCCCCTCAACGGCGAAATCACCGTATCCGGCGCGAAAAACGCCGCCCTGCCGCTGATGTGTGCTGGTCTGCTGACTTCCGGCACTTTACGCCTGAAAAACGTACCCATGCTCGCCGACGTCAAAACCACTCAAAAACTGCTGCAAGGCATGGGCGCACGTGTTTTGACCGACAACATTTCCGAATTTGAAATCAACGGCGGCACAGTCAACAACACCTGCGCACCTTATGAGCTGGTGAAAACCATGCGCGCATCCATCTTGGTTTTGGGCCCGACCCTCGCCCGCTTCGGCGAAGCCCAAGTCAGCCTGCCCGGCGGCTGCGCCATCGGTTCGCGCCCGGTTGACCAACACCTCAAAGGTCTCGAAACCATGGGGGCGGAAATCACCATCGAACACGGTTACGTCAAAGCCAAAGGCCGTCTGAAAGGCACGCGCGTCACCATGGACGTCGTGACCGTAGGCGGTACCGAAAACCTGCTGATGGCGGCCACGCTTGCCGAAGGCACCACCATCCTCGAAAACTGCGCCATCGAGCCCGAAGTCGTCGATTTGGCCGAATGCCTCGTCAAAATGGGTGCAAAAATCAGCGGCATCGGTACAGCAACCATGACCATCGAAGGCGTAAAAGAACTGCACGGCTGCGAACACAGCGTCGTTCCCGACCGTATTGAAGCCGGTACCTTCCTCTGCGCCGTCGCCATGACCGGCGGCAAAGTCGTCCTGCGCAATGCCGCCCCAAAAACCATGGAAGTCGTGCTAAACAAACTGACCGAAGCAGGCGCCATCATCGAAGCAGGCGACAACTGGATTTCCATCGACATGCAGCAACGCCCCAAAGCCGTGGACATCCGCACCGTCGTCCACCCAGGCTTCCCAACCGACATGCAGGCGCAGTTTATGGCCATGAACGCCATTGCCGAAGGCAGCAGCCGCGTGGTGGAAACCATTTTTGAAAACCGCTTCATGCACGTTCCCGAACTCAACCGCATGGGCGCAGACATCACCACCGAAGGCAACACCGCCTACATCAAAGGCGTGGAAAAACTCTCCG
>NZ_JBQCXF010000419.1:0-2652 GCF_051956635.1 Neisseria sp. P0022.S010
CACCAAAGCGGTCATGAGCCGTAGCGCACGCGTGATTATGGAAGGACAAGTCCGAGTGCCGGAAGATTGCTTTTAAGTTTTCAGACGGCCGCAGCATTAAACAAGGCCGTCTGAAAACCAAATAAGCAGATTTTAGTCGGGTAGCGATACCTGCAATGGAGATTAGGATTGGGCATTAAGCCTGACTAAACACCAAACCAAAGGCAAACTGGAAAGCTCTCAAATGTTTTTGCTCTTTTCAGACGGCCTGAAACCAAAAAAACAATCAAAAATTCAAAGGAGAAACACCATGTCCAACCAACTCATTCTAGTTCTGAACTGCGGCAGCTCTTCACTCAAAGGTGCCGTTATCGACCGTAAAAACGGTAAAGTTCTCTTAAGCTGTCTCGGCGAACGTTTGGGTACGCCCGAAGCAGTCATTACGTTCAGCAAAGACGGTAAAAAATGCCAAGCTCCCTTGGCAGGGCGCAACTGTCACGCCGGTGCGGTGGGTATGCTGTTGAAAGAACTTGAAAAACACGGCCTGCACGACCGCATTAAAGCCATCGGCCACCGCATCGCCCACGGCGGCGAAAAATATCACGAGTCCGTCCTCATCGACCAAGACGTCCTTGACGAACTGAAAGCCTGCATCCCGCTTGCCCCGCTGCACAACCCCGCCAACATCAGCGGCATCCTCGCCGCGCAGGAACACTTCCCCGGCCTGCCCAACGTCGGCGTGATGGACACCTCGTTCCACCAAACCATGCCGGAACGTGCCTACACTTATGCCGTTCCGCGCGAATTGCGTAAAAAATACGCTTTCCGCCGCTACGGTTTCCACGGTACCAGTATGCGTTACGTCGCCCCTGAAGCCGCACGCATCTTGGGCAAACCGTTGGAAGACATCCGCATGATTATTGCCCACTTAGGCAACGGCGCATCCATTACCGCCATCCGAAACGGCAAATCCGTTGACACCAGTATGGGCTTCACGCCGATCGAAGGTTTGGTAATGGGTACACGTTGCGGCGACATCGACCCGGGCGTATACAGCTATCTGACTTCACACGCCGGTTTGGATGTTGCCCAAGTTGATGAAATGCTGAACAAAAAATCAGGCTTGCTCGGTATTTCCGAACTCTCCAACGACTGCCGTTCTTTGGAAATCGCTGCGGATGAAGGTCATGAAGGCGCACGTTTGGCTTTGGAAGTCATGACTTACCGCCTTGCCAAATATATTGCTTCGATGGCTGTGGCTTGTGGCGGCGTTGATGCGCTCGTGTTTACCGGCGGTATCGGCGAAAACTCGCGTAATATCCGCGCCAAAACCGTTTCCTACTTGGATTTCTTAGGTCTGCACATCGACACCAAAGCCAATATGGACAAACGCTACGGCAACTCCGGTATCATCAGCCCGACAGATTCTATGCCGGCTGTTTTGGTTGTTCCAACCAATGAAGAGCTGATGATTGCCCACGATACGGCTCAGTTGGCCGGTTTTATGGAAGAAGCAGGCTAGGGCGGAGATTTGCTTAGACCATAAACAATAAAAAAGTGCGGATTCATCATCCGCACTTTTTTAATTACATCTTAATCAAGCCACTTGGGTTTGATGTTCGTCGCCATTGCGCTCACGAACTGCGCCCAAACGGTAAACGGTTTCGCCTTGTTCGCTCAAGAATGCCTGTACCGCATCGGCATCTTCTTTAGCAATGATAACGACCATGCCGATACCACAGTTAAATGTACGGTACATTTCTTGGGTTTCCACATTACCTGCTTTTTGCAGCCATTGGAACAGTTTAGGCAATTCCCACGCTTTGGCATCGATTTGTGCAACGGTATTTTCAGGCAAAACGCGAGGTACGTTTTCGGTAATGCCGCCGCCGGTAATATGGGCCATGCCTTTAATGGTGAATTTTTCCAAAGCGGCGAGAATGGGTTTCACATACAGGCGGGTCGGGGCGATGATAGTTTCGCGCAGGGTTTTGCCGTTGTCGAACTCGGCATCCAAATCGGGATTGTCGCGAGCAATGATTTTGCGGACGAGGGAGTAGCCGTTGGAATGGGCGCCGTTGGAAGCCAGACCCAACACGATGTCGCCCGCTTTGATGCTGCGGCCGTTGATGACGCACTCTTTTTCAACCACGCCGACGGCAAAGCCCGCCAAGTCGTATTCGCCTTCGGGATACATGCCGGGCATTTCGGCGGTTTCACCGCCGATGAGGGCGCAGCCGGATTCTTCGCAGCCTTGGGCAATGCCTTTAATCACATCAGTCGCGCGGGCAACGTCCAGCTTGCCGCAAGCGAAATAGTCCAAGAAGAACAAAGGTTCTGCACCTTGAACCAAAATATCGTTGACGCTCATGGCAACCAAATCGATGCCGACGGTATCGTGTTTGTCCCAGTCAAATGCCAGTTTCAGCTTGGTGCCGACACCGTCCGTACCGGAAACCAATACCGGATTTTTGTATTTTTTGCCGATTTCGATCAAAGCGCCGAAACCGCCCAAATCACCCAACACTTCAGGGCGCATAGTACGCTTGGCAAAAGGTTTGATGTTTTCGACCAGTTGATCGCCTGCGTCGATATCCACGCCTGCGTCACGATAGCTCAAAGAAGTGCTCATTGGATTTCCTTATTCGGGTATGGGTAGATTGTCGGAGCGTA
>NZ_JBQCXF010000420.1:0-2651 GCF_051956635.1 Neisseria sp. P0022.S010
CGGAGAGTTTTTCCACGCCTTTGATGTAGGCGGTGTTGCCTTCGGTGGTGATGTCTGCGCCCATGCGGTTGAGTTCGGGAACGTGCATGAAGCGGTTTTCAAAAATGGTTTCCACCACGCGGCTGCTACCTTCGGCAATGGCGTTCATGGCCATAAACTGCGCCTGCATGTCGGTTGGGAAGCCTGGGTGGACGACGGTACGGATGTCCACGGCTTTGGGGCGTTGTTGCATGTCGATGGAAATCCAGTTGTCGCCTGCTTCGATGATGGCGCCGGCTTCGGTCAGTTTGTCCAATACGACTTCCATGGTTTTGGGGGCGGCATTGCGCAGGACGACTTTGCCGCCGGTCATGGCAACGGCGCAGAGGAAGGTACCGGCTTCGATACGGTCGGGAACGACGCTGTGTTCGCAGCCGTGCAGCTCTTTTACGCCTTCGATGGTCATGGTTGCTGTACCGATGCCGCTGATTTTCGCGCCCATTTTGACGAGGCATTCGGCCAAATCGACGACTTCGGGCTCGATGGCGCAGTTTTCGAGGATGGTGGTGCCTTCTGCGAGCGTGGCCGCCATCAGCAGGTTTTCAGTGCCGCCTACGGTCACAACATCCATGGTAACGCGCGTGCCTTTCAGACGGCCTTTGGCTTTGACGTAACCGTGTTCGATGGTGATTTCCGCACCCATGGTTTCGAGGCCTTTGAGGTGTTGGTCAACCGGGCGCGAACCGATGGCGCAGCCGCCGGGCAGGCTGACTTGGGCTTCTCCGAAGCGGGCGAGGGTCGGGCCCAAAACCAAGATGGATGCGCGCATGGTTTTTACCAGCTCGTAAGGTGCGCAGGTGTTGTTGACGGTGCCGCCGTTGATTTCAAATTCGGAGATGTTGTCGGTCAAAACGCGTGCGCCCATGCCTTGCAGCAGTTTTTGGGTGGTTTTGACGTCGGCGAGCATGGGTACGTTTTTCAAGCGTAAAGTGCCGGAAGTCAGCAGACCGGCACACATCAGCGGCAGGGCGGCGTTTTTTGCGCCGGATACGATGATTTCGCCGTTGAGGGGGCCGTTGGCAGAGATTTTGAGTTTGTCCACAGGATGTCTTTCGTTATTTGTCTGCACGGCTTATGCCGCACAAATGAAATGAGATGATAATAAACCGTCAATTATAAGGGATTATGCCCTTGCTGTTAGATTTGGCAGTATTAAATTTTCACAAGGTTTGTTTAAGTTGCGAAAGGATAAGATTTCAGGCCGTCTGAATGGTTCAGACGGCCTGTTTGCCAAGGCTTATTTTTTGGCTTTGAAGCCTAAGAGGTGTTGCGTGGTGGCCAGCCATGCGCCGAATACGCCCAGTGCGATGACGAAGCCGAATACCAGCGACACTTCGCTAAATGTGAAGAAACGCCAGCCGATGTTCAGACCGTAGGGTTTGAAAATCACGTCCACCAGCGGCCGTACTTCGGCCAGCAGCCAGGCCGATAAGCCCAAGCTGACGGCGGCGGAGAAAATACTCTGCCACATTGCCTGATAAAGGAAAGGGCGGCGGATGAAGGAAGCGGGCGCACCCAACAGCTTGGTGATTTCCAACTCTTCCTTGCGGCTGAGGATTTGTAGGCGGATGGTGTTGTGTGCCACCAAGACAAAGGCCATGCCCAAAGTCAGCGAGAGGAACCACAAAATCTTGCGGATAAATTCGTTAATACGATAAAGGGTCTGTACCCATTCGGTATCCATGGTTGCTGATTCGACGCGCGGCAGTTTGGTAATGTCTTTATAGATGGCTTGCATCTGATCCGGAGAAGTGGCAGGGTCGGGTGTAACGATAAAGACGTCGGGCAACGGGTTGCCATCAAGCATGGAAACGAGGTTTTGGTCGAGATTGGTCTGCAATTCTTCCAAACCTTCCTGCTTGCTGATAAAGCGGACTTTATCGATACGGCTGTCGCGTTGGAGCAGGTTTTTCACCGTGTCGGCATCAGAACCTGCCGCATCAGTGTCCATATAAACCGTAATCTGCGGCGATTCGTTGAGTTTGCCCAATACGCTTTGTCCGCTTTGGATACCCAAATACATAAACAGCGGCAAGGTCATGGCAACGGCAAGCATGAGCAGGGTCAGCAGCGTGCCGATGGGTTGGCGCAGAAGCTCTTTGAGCGCGGCGCGTGCCGATTCGACGTGTAACGAGATGTAATGAATCATACTCATGCGAGGCGTCCTTTCTGCAGGCGCAAGACGCGGTGGCCGTAATCCGCCATCAGCGTTTCATCGTGCGCCGCAACAATCACAGTCGTGCCTGCTTCATGGAAGGTTTTGAACAATTCCATAATATCCAGCGCATAGGCGCGGTCGAGGCTGGCGGACGGCTCGTCGGCGATCAGCAGGCTGGGTTGGTGAACCACTGCGCGCGCGATGCACAAACGTTGTTGTTCGCCGCCGGACAAAGTGATGGGCATATCGTTTTCGCGGCCTTTCAAGCCGACTTTCTCAATCGCAATACGCGCGCGCTCTTCAGCTTTGCGCGGCTGGTAGCCGCTGATCCGCAAAGGCAGGATAACGTTTTGCAAGACATTGCGGTCGTAGAGGATTTTGTGGTCTTGGAAGACAATGCCGATATGTTGGCGCATAAAGCCGATCTGATTGTCGCTCAAGGTGCCGAGGTCTT
>NZ_JBQCXF010000421.1:0-2649 GCF_051956635.1 Neisseria sp. P0022.S010
GCCTTGAAATATATCGCCCTGTCCCAAAGCAAACACCAACGCGCCTGACAAATCCGTTCTCAACAAAGTAATGCCGTGCGCACGGACACGATTTTGTACGGCAATGGTCGGATGTTTGTAGGCATTGGCATAGCCGCTGGATGCCACGGCATATTGCGGCGAAACCGTATGCAAAAAGCTGCCTGACGAAGCCGTGCTGCTGCCGTGATGTCCCAATATCAACACTTGGCTATACAGCGCATTGCCGTATTTCTCAATCAAACCGGCCTCGCCCTTCACGCCCAAATCTCCGGTTATCAACAAGGCTTTGCCGTTTTCCACGACACGCAATACGCAGCTTTGGTCGTTATCTTCCTTGCCCGTATTTTCAGACGGCCTGAGCAACTCGAAATCTACGCCGTCCCATCGCCATTTGTCTTCTTGGCAAAACTCTGCATTCGGATAAAACTCAGGTTGTCCGGCAAGCAACTTATCGGTACCGACAGCCGCTATACTTTGAAAACCACCGTCATGGTCAATATCATGGTGCGACAAAATCAGGCTGTCCAAACGGCGCACACCCATAGCGTTCAAACTCGGCACAATACCTGTTTGCGCCACTTGCTCCGTTCCCGTATCAAACAAAAGATTGCGGTTACGCGTTTGCACCAATACCGACAAACCTTGCCCTGCATCCATCACCGTAACCCTTGCCGCCCCCTCCTCCAGCTTGGCAGGACGGTAAAACACAAAACCCAATAAAACCAGACATGCCCAAGGTTTTAAGCCCATTCCTTTAGGTAGCAATAACAGCAAAGCCGCCATCATCGCCAACACAAGCAAAGGTACAGGCGCCGCTGCAACAGCAAATTCAGGCGATACCGTAGCCAGCCATACCAAACCGCGTAAAGTATATTCCGCCAAAAATGCCGCTACCAACTGAACAAGCTCAAACGGGAAAACCGAACCCAGCAAAGCCAACGGCGTCAACACCCAAGAAAACCAAGGAATAGCCAGCGCATTAACCAACGGACTGAGCAAAGGTAACGAAGCAAACAAATAGCCTAGCAATACCACCGACAATACAGTTGCCGCCCATTGCCCCCGTACAGCCAAACGCCAACCCGACTCTTTCAGACGGCCTGATGAAGCCCAAATCAAAGCAGCAACCAAACCGAAAGACAGCCAAGTTCCCACGCCCAATACAACCAACGGGTCCAACAACAAAACGACAGCCAAAGCCTGCCACCACGCCGTCCAGCCCGAGCCGCCACTGCCGCGCCACCATGCCCATGCAAACGCAGCCAACATCAACACACTGCGTTGCGTCGGCACAGAAAAACCGGCCAAAAGCGCATAAAGTAAAGCACCGGCAACACCGCCGGCCAATACCCACACACGCGGTTTCGCCGGAATCCACGGCAAATAACGGAAAATTCGCTTAATCAGCCAAGCAAACAATACCGCCACCATCGTCACATGCAAACCCGAAATACTGACCAAGTGCGTCAGTCCCAAAGGGCGGAATGCCTGCCACAAAGGCGGCCTCAACGCCGATTGCTCGCCAATACTCAAAGCACGCATCAGCCCTATGCCGTCTGAAAACTCAGGATATTTTCCCCCTGTTCTCTGCCAACTCCGGCTGACCGCATCACGCATATCAGCCAAACCGAAACCGCCACCTTGCCGCACGATTTTCCTGTCGCGCCCCAAAGTACCCATGCCATCGATACCATTAGCCAAAGCCCATGTTTCACGGTTCAAACCGCGCACATTCACTTCACCGATCACCGGCTTTACCCGCGCCGATACAGACCACCTGCTGCCTACCGCCCAATCGCGCCGCTGATAATCCGACAACATCAAATCAAATTCCTGCCCACGTTCATCCCAAGCCCTTGCCGCAAACTGCACACGCCGACCATCATCACGCGGCATATCCGCCACTTCAACCGTCAAAACTTTAGCCGCCGCCTCCCCCACAGGCCATTGACCAGCCAAAACCAGCCCGGTCCGCCACACTCCAAACACCATGCCTACACAGACGGCCAGCACCAACCAAGCTACAGCAAATCTTCGACACAAGGCAAGTAAGACTATTATTGCAGCCAACCAAACCCACCAAGAAGGTACAAACGGCAACGCAAACGAAAGCACTACCCCCACCACCCAAGCAGGCAACACAAACCGCCACGCCATGAACGTTTTCCCTTAAATTATGATTATTAGATATGTAATAATAAATGCCTTTAGATGATTATGACAAATATTTGATTGCAGAATTTATGCGGGACACCAGTCCGTCGGGCTGGCTGTGTTCGACCATGATGTGGTTGCGGTAGGCGAAACCGCGCAGTTTTTTGCCGTCGCGTCCGTAAACGGCGGTCAAATCGCCATAGCCGTCGTAGTCGTAGCGCACCAGTTCCTTGCCGTTGAAGGTGACGGAAGTAAGGCGGTTGACGTAGAAATGTTCGTCTTCGGAAACGAGATTGTTAAAGAACAAATGGTTCAGACGACCTCAAAGAAGATAGTGAGGTCGTCTGAAAAAACAGAAAACGCGTGCGTGCGTACCGCACACACCCTACGTCGGGACTGAAGGTTTCATGCGGGCTACGGCTTTCTTACCTCAATGTTATTTTTATAAATTTTGATTAGATTTCCCCTCTCATC
>NZ_JBQCXF010000422.1:0-2640 GCF_051956635.1 Neisseria sp. P0022.S010
CCCGTGGTTTCCGTATCGAGGATAATCTGACGTTGGCTCATGGTTGGTGGTTTCTGCAATTATCAAAACGTCCTGAATCATACTGAAGGCCGTCTGAAATGTATAGTCAGCAAAACTTTAGCTGCTTTTCAAATGCCCTTTTAACGCTGGATTTGTTCAGACGGCCTTTATTCTTTTTTCATCTATTGGCCGGCTATTACTCCAATTTTGAGTAGAAACCCAATTTCTACAAATTTTTTTAAATTTAATTTCTTTAATAATGAATACCTTACTTATTATTTAAATAATAGGAACAATTATCATTTGCAAATTTAAAAAATCTCCGTATAATACAACCCATCGAAACGAAACAACCGCACCACAGAATGAAAGGAGAAGAAAATGCCCGAAAGTATTTTTAAGCAAGTCTCCCTTGACATTCTGAGACTGCACCAACAAGCCATCCGCTCTTTAATTGCCACCAAGTGTTGCGATGAGTGCGAAGTACACGACGCAGTATTCATTACTTTAGATGGCCGCTATTATGTTTGGCTTCCTTGCATGGGCAAATCGCCCCAATCAGAAACCGGCATCCTGCTGATTGAAGATGAAGACGGCAATACGCGCTTAAGCTGGGTGGCCGATACACGCGAAGTCAAGCAAAAAGACAGTCTGTACAACCGCGTTGTTTCCGCCCTGCAACGAAAAATGCAGCGCACGAAAAACAAGTTCATCCAGTCGGCAAACGCCCGATTGCTCGAACTTACGCCTCAGCAAGGCCGTCTGACGACAAACAGCGAAGATTTCTCGCTTTCACCACATGACTTGATGAAAGCACTTTATCCGGCAACACATCAAATAGGAGAATTTGCCCTGTAACAGTTTTTGGTAGTGGTTTGTGTTCCTTTTGCGCCCCTTAACATTTTAAAGGGGCGATTTTTTTGCCTCTGCTTTTCAGACGGCCTTAAAACCGGTTTTCCAGTACAATAAAGGCCGTCTGAACATTTCCTACTTTTCAACCATGCAACTGCTTAAATACATCCAAGCGCAAGGCCTCGGCAGCCGCAAGCAATGCCAGTGGCTGATAGACAATGACTGTATCGCCATAAACGGCGAAATTCATAATCGTGCCAAAGACGATATCGATCCGTCTCAAGTGCACACCCTGTCTGTTGACGGCGAAGAGATTGCCGCCGTACCCATGCCCTATTTCTACATTTTGCTTCATAAGCCTGCAGATTACGAGACTTCGCACAAACCCCAGCAATATCCGAGCATCTTCAGCCTTTTTCCCGACCACATGCGCAATATCGATATGCAGGCAGTCGGCCGCTTGGATGCAGACACAACCGGCATTATTCTGATTACCAACGACGGGCAATTTAACCACCGCGTTACTTCGCCCAAACACAAAGTTCCGAAGCTCTACCGCGTTACCTTGAAGTATCCTGACGACGATACCCTTTGCGCTACGTTGAAAAACGGAGTCCTCCTGCATGACGATAATGAAACCGTCGCTGCCGCCGAAGCAGTGTTGGCCGACCCAAACACATTGATGATGACCATTACCGAGGGCAAATATCATCAGGTCAAACGCATGGTCGCAGCCGCAGGCAACCGTGTCGAACAACTCCACCGAGAACAATTCGGCGACTGGAATGTCGACGATTTGGCCGCCGGAGAATGGAAATTCATCCAAATCTAAAAAAATTCCAAAATTTTGAGATATTTTTTTAAACAAAATGGATTTTTAATTTATTTAAAATCAACCACCTAAACCTTATTATTTTTATTTAACAGAATTTAACACTAGAAGGACTGAACTATTGTATAATTCGCCTGTCTGAGTAACACTTGCTTCGAGAGAAGTGAGTAAGTGAGTAAGACGTTTTCCCCGTAATGTGTTTGGCCATCTATACTTTCCCCTTAGTATAGATGGTTTTTTTTATCTAAAATTCGGCAGGTCTGCCAACGTACTTTCAGACGGCCTCTCCTTATCAAAGCCCATCATTTCCAAACCGCGCAACCCTATTCATTGCTTGCCAATATTCCCATTTAGTTTCCGATTTCTTCTGCACCCATCCAAACCCGTTCAATTTCAAATAAATCGTTTCATAAAAAGAGCGCTCTATCCAAACAGGTATAAACGTATGCCATTCAGACGGCCTCTGCTGATGCCGTTTATTCAATATTACCTTAGCCGAATTCTCTGTTTGCACGTTTCCATATCAAGTAGACTAGAAAAACTCACTAAAAATTCTTCATTAAATAGTTTTTTTACCTAACATTCTTTTCAGACTTTAGTCAAGATTCGTTAAATCTTTGCGGTAAAATGTTGTCTTTATTTTCATGTATCTGAGTTTTTATGTCTTCCAATCAACCCCGTCAAACTTGGTCCAACCGTTTGACTTACATCCTTACCGTTGCCGGCGCAACTGTCGGCTTTGGTGCAACCTGGCGTTTCCCATATTTGGTCGGTGAAAACGGCGGCGGCGCGTATGTGTTTTTATTCTGTATCGCCATGCTGGTCATCGGTATTCCGATGATTTTGGTGGAAAACGTCATCGGCCGCCGTAAAGGCGTGAACGCGCTGGATGCATTCGGCGGCTCGATGAACGGCAAACCAGTCGCCAAAATTTGGAAAGCGGTCGGTTGGATGGG
>NZ_JBQCXF010000423.1:0-2634 GCF_051956635.1 Neisseria sp. P0022.S010
TCCTTACCATGACCTTTTTCGAAGACATAGGTATCGGCTTCGTTACTGCCGCCGTACAGTCTGTCGTCTCCGGCTCCGCCCGCCAAGGTATCTTTACCTGCACCACCTTGTAATGTGTCATTACCTGATCCGCCATGCAGTATGTCATTACCACCATAGCCGCTGATTGCATCATCCCCCGCGCCGCCTGTAATAAAGTTGGCAAGTTCGTTGCCATAAAGCGTATCGTCTTTTTCCGTACCAGTTTTATGGCCGAGTTTTTCCATCGCTTCTTTGCCCAAGGCTTCGGCATATTGTTCGAATGTACCGCTGTTTACAGCATTCAGCGAATATTGCGCCATCAGCGATGAAAGTTCGGTAAATGCGTTATCACCCGAACTGATTTTGCTGTACGCTAAAAATTCGCCCAAATCCACAAAGGCTTTTTCAGGGCTGCGGGCGTACACTTCACCAAAGAGAGCGGCGACATCAGTGAAATCGAGTTTGAATTCGCCGTTTTCCAGCTTCAGTCCGATTTTGTTCAAATACGGTTGCAAACGGGTTTGGAAGAGTAGGTTTTCATAAACGTTGTCTGTCAGCTTGCCGTAAGTTTCGCGTACGGTGTTGAGGAAGTTTTCCATCTGCTCTTTGCTTTGCACATAGATGACACCGGATTTTTCACCCGAGAATGCGTCCAATGCTGCAATTTTCGTACGTAATTCGTGCAGTTTTTCTTTGTACTCGTCTGAAACACCACCTGCCAGTAACATCGCCTGCTCCTGCCCTGGAGTTAATGCGACACCTTCGTTCGCAGTGCGCAGCATGGGTGCAGAGAAACGTGTGCCGACGCTGTAATTCGGATCGGTTTGCGCCCATTTGTCAACCAGATCGTCCAAGAGGGCTTTTTGCTGCGCCTTGGTTTCCGCTTTGGTATATGCCTGCAATGCTGCGGCAAGAGCGGGCGAAAGGGCAGCGGCTTCGCGCAGATCGCGCAAGCGGCCGATGCCTTGTAGGTTTGCCGCCGCACGCTGTTCGTCGGTCAGATTGACGGATTGGCTATAACGGCTGTAAAGCGTATTGTTGCCGAACAGCAGGTCGCCCATTTTGCGCACATTGCCGTCTTTGCCGGTATAGCTGCCTTCCTGCGCCAAACGGTTACCATTGCCAAGATTTTGATTGGTATCTTGATATGCAACATTCAGAGACTGTACGCCGACTTCTTCCAGCGTAAACAACTCCTCTTTTTGGCTGACACCATCTTGATTCAAATCGCGCCATACGCGCAATTTGCCAAAGTCAGCATCTTTAGCATCGACCACGCCGTCACCATTAGAATCATATTCCACCAAAGCCGCATAGCCGTGTGCCGCCTTCGTGCCGTCTTTCAAAACGGAACTGTCGCCGAAAAGCTCCTTGCCGTCATTGATGATGCCATCGCCGTTGCGGTCAACAACCAGCAAACCGTCGTCTGAATCCACCCAGCCTGAAGCCGTACGGATACCGTCGCCATCATGGTCGAACAATGCGCCTTTGTAGCCGTTGTGGAAAACGGTTTCGATGCCGTCGCCGTCAAGGTCGAGAGTTAAAGGATCGTAGATGTGGTATTTGCCATCACGGTTGGCTTTTTGCCAGCGCTCCCAGTCTTCAGGGATGCACCAGTTCCTGTTTTCGGGCGATCCCCAGTCGTCTTGACGATCGTTAAATGGGATTTTCCATGCCCATTCTTTGAATGTGCCGACTGCACCTTCCCAAGTTTCTTTTGTCCACTCTTCAAAATTCTTACTGAAATCTTTTGCCGCTTCAGCCAACTCTTTTGCAGTTTCGGTCAATTCTTTTGCTGCAGATTCATACAATTCTTTTCCTTTTTCAAGTAACCATTCTGCAGCATCAGCTTTGTATTCCCACTCCAACTGTCTGGCGTCTCCCAATACAGCATTGGGAAAACCAATCGGATCGCTTAAAAGCAGTTCTTTTCCTGCTTTGCTTAATGCTTCAAAAACAATTTTTTGATTGTATTCACCCGAGCCTTCTTTATTGGCAATTGCATTTTGAGGATCGATACGACTGGTTTCAATACCCAATCCCAATGCCCATCCGCCTTGAATATCTTTACCCATACCATTAGGAACAGTGGCTACAATTGCACGATTGATTGCCAAATCTATGGCAGCACTAGTTGAGAGTCCATGACTACTAAGGGACTCCGAATAGCTTTTTTCAATTTGGCTTGTAGTGGGTAATTTGCCTTTCCCTTGTTCAATCATTCGGACATAATTTTCAAAATGATTCAATGCAACCTTTTCAAAATTTTCCTGCCTAGCTGTTTCGCCTACTGTCGAATCCCATAAATTTTCAACTCCTTTTTTCATCCATAGATTAATTCCTCGTAAGTCTTTACTATTTCCGGTAATAGCTGCCGCATTGTCGGCATAGCGGTCTCCTTGCTTGGCAAGATAAGTCCATCCACCATGATAATCGCCTCTATCAGCATATCCTTTTAATTCAGCCTGCTGTCTTTCATTTAAAATAATCATAAGTTAGATTCCTAAAATAAAATTACTTGATAAAACTTTTAATTAATTTCTCTATTTTTAGATGATATTCAATCAACTCTTGTTGAGAAGGTTGCTTAGAAAAATTTCCATATTCATGTGC
>NZ_JBQCXF010000424.1:0-2618 GCF_051956635.1 Neisseria sp. P0022.S010
TTACCCTGATGAAATCGCAACCTTTGGCATACAACAAAGACAATCAGGAAGACAAAGAGCCTTTGTTTGACACTGCCGACACGCTTATCGACACCCTGCGCATTTACGCCGACATGATGCGCGGCGTTACCGTCAAACCCGATAATATGCGCACCGCCGTGATGCAGGGTTTTGCAACGGCTACCGACTTGGCGGATTACTTGGTGAAAAAAGGCATGCCTTTCCGAGACAGCCACGAAGTCGTTGCCCAAGCCGTGCGCCATGCCGATGAAGCTGGCGTTGATTTGAGCGAATTACCGCTTGAAGTTCTGCAAGGTTTCAGCGGTTTGATCGCCGACGATGTTTACAGCGTGCTGACACCCGAAGGCAGCTTAAGCGCGCGCAACCACTTGGGCGGTACCGCGCCTGAACAAGTCCGTTTCCAAGTCAAACGCTGGCGTGAATTGTTGGCTTAAACCCATCTAAACACATAATAAAAGGCCGTCTGAAAATTTTCAGACGGCCTTTTGATTACCCGTGTTACACTCAACCTCACAATAAAAACAGATAAACCTAAACTTACCTTCAAACGAGAAAACACGCCTCCTGACTTTGCCACCGTCTTCAAACAAAAGGAGCAAGGATGAAAAACATTGTCTTAAAATTGGTCATGATCTGCCTATGCTGCGGATGCTATGCTGTATTCGTCGCCTGGGAAAATGGCGGATTCAGCCAGCTCCATGATTTTCAAGCAATAGAGAGCAACGGCATGAGCGCATACCTTCATCAAACCTCCTCCGCAGCCATGCAGGCTGAAAAAAACGAGCTGTCGATTTTGCAAAACAACCAAAACAGCTTAGCCTCTTGCGTCGGCATTGAATCTTTATGCGAACAAGCCAAGCCAGGAATTTGGGTTGAACATGCCAAATTCTTACAACACAAAGACACGGGCAAATTATTGGTACTTTCGTTGGACTATTTGGAAAACAATGACACCGCAAAAACCCTACACAACCGCTATACTGCATCGCTCCTCCCCCAAGCAGACAGAACGGAGGCGTGGCATTACGCCTGGCGTACATTTTTGAGCTCAATAATATTTCTAATGGTCGTCAATCTGACGCCAATGATTTTTGCCCTATTCGAAGAAAAGACAAGCGCAGCATAAAAACATGCCGTCTGAAAACATTTTCAGACGGCATGTTTCATTATTAAAGCTTAACGCGGATGAACCATATCGGCAGGAACAACCAATTCGTCAAACTCTTCGCCTGTCAACAAGCCCAACTCGATGGCGGTTTCGCGCAGCGATTTGTCGTTTTTGTAGGCGGTTTTGGCGACTTTGGCGGCGTTTTCGTAGCCGATTTTACGGTTTAACGCAGTAACCAGCATCAGGGAATGGTGCAGGAAATAGTCGATTTTTTCCGGTACAGGTTCAATACCGACGGCACAGTGTTCGTTGAAGCTGTTGCACGCATCGCCCAAGAGGCGGATGGATTGCAAGAGGTTGTAAGCGATAACGGGCATATAGACGTTCAGCTCGAAATTGCCTGACGCGCCCGCCATGCCGATGGTGACGTCGTTGCCGAACACTTGGCAGCACACCATGGTCATCGCTTCGCATTGGGTCGGGTTGACTTTGCCCGGCATGATGGACGAACCCGGCTCGTTTTCGGGGATTTTGATTTCACCCAAACCGCAGCGCGGGCCGCTTGCCAGCCAGCGGATGTCGTTGGCGATTTTATTCAGGCTTGCCGCCAGCGTTTTCAATGCGCCCGAAGCGGCAACGGCGGCATCGCGTCCGCCCAAAGCTTCAAATTTGTTCGGCGCGCTGACAAACGGTAGACCGGACAGTTCGGCGAGTTTGGCGGCGGCTTTTTCGGCGTATTCGGGATGGCTGTTCAAGCCCGTGCCGACTGCCGTACCGCCCAAAGCGAGTTCGTATAAACCTTTGAGCGCGTCGTTCAGACGGCCTAAGCCGTGGTCGAGCTGGGAAACGTAGCCGGAAAACTCTTGTCCCAAAGTCAGCGGCGTCGCGTCCTGCAAATGGGTGCGGCCGATTTTGACGATGGGGGCGAATTCTTGGGCTTTTTTGTCCAAGGTGTCACGCAGGGCTTTTACCGCCGGAATGAGGTGGCGGTTGATTTCAATCGCGGCGGCAACGTGGATGGCGGTCGGGAACGCATCGTTGGTCGATTGCGCGTGGTTCACATGGTCGTTGGGATGGACGGGCTGATACGCCGCCAAACCCGTACCGGCGATTTCGTTGGCGCGGTTCGCCAGCACTTCGTTCATGTTCATATTGGATTGCGTGCCGGAGCCGGTCTGCCAAACCACTAAGGGGAACTGCCCGTCGAGCTTGCCGTTCAACACGTCGTCCGCCGCCTGCGTAATCAAATCCGCCTGCTCAGGCTTAATCCTGCCGAGGGAAACATTGGTGGCGGCTGCGGCTTTTTTCACCAGCGCCAAAGCATAAATCAACGGCTGCGGCAAGGTTTCGCCGCCGATTTTGAAATTATTGCGGCTGCGCTGGGTCTGCGCGCCCCAATAGGCTTCGGACGGGACTTCGACATTGCCCATGGTGTCGTGTTCGGTACGGGTGCTCATGCGTTTCTCCTATATTTAAATAGAAATAATAA
>NZ_JBQCXF010000425.1:0-2612 GCF_051956635.1 Neisseria sp. P0022.S010
GCCCATATCGCTGCAGACATTGCCAACGCCCTCCAAGAAGCCGTCATGACCCATACCGGCGACACGCATATCCACTTAAGTATCGATACCGAAATCGGTACGCACAAAGTCCAACCCGGCGTGGCGACCATCAAAGGCGTGAAAAACATTATTGCTGTTGCATCCGGCAAAGGCGGTGTCGGCAAATCAACGACCACTGCCAACCTTGCCACCGCAATGGCCAGAATGGGCGCGCGCGTCGGCGTACTCGATGCCGACCTGTACGGTCCAAGCCAGCCCACCATGCTCGGCGTACAAGACCGCAAACCCGACCAACAAAACAAAAAACTTATTCCCGTTGAAGCCGAAAGTGGCATTCAAGTAATGTCTATCGGTTTCCTGGTCGATACCGACCAAGCCGTCGTTTGGCGCGGCCCGATGGTCAGCCAAGCATTGCAACAGCTGATGTTCCAAAGCGAATGGGACAATGTTGACTATCTCTTCATCGACCTGCCGCCCGGTACCGGCGATATCCAATTGACCCTGTCGCAAAAAATCCCCGTGACCGGCTCCGTTGTCGTCACTACGCCGCAAGACATCGCCCTGATTGATGCACGCAAAGCCGTGGATATGTTCAACAAAGTCAATATCCCGATTTTGGGCGTTTTGGAAAACATGTCTGTCCATATCTGCTCCAACTGCGGCCATACCGAAGCAATCTTTGGCGCAGAAGGCGGTAAAAACCTGGCAGAGCGTTTGAACGTACCGTTGCTCGGCCAGCTTCCGTTGAGCCTGCCTGTACGCGAAGCCATGGACAGCGGCACATCTTCGGCCTTGTTTGAAAACAACCAAACCATCGCCGACATCTACACCGAAGCCGCATTCCAAATCGCGCTGGCCATTGCAGATAAAGGCAAAGACTTCAGCAGCCGCTTCCCGAAAATCGTCGTCGAATAAAAAAGTTTAAAAAAGTGTTGACAGCTGTGAGACCCGTCTCTATAATACACAGCTTATCGGGTCGTTAGCTCAGTCGGTAGAGCAGCGGACTTTTAATCCGTTGGTCGAGCGTTCGAATCGCTCACGACCCACCAAATATGAAAACCTGCTTTGAAAAAAGCAGGTTTTTTTACGTTTGAACTTTAGGATTTTGTTGAAAATATTTTGTTATTGAAACAATCCATAGCACATCAGGCATCAGGCCGTCTGAAAGATATTTTCAGACGGCCTGAAGTTTTGTAGGAATGGTTTTGAGAAATAAGTTTTCTACTTAGTGCAGACAAACGGTTTAAAACCTTACCTGCGTCTGCAACTGCCTACGATAAACCAATACGGCAGTAGTCAGTGTGGCAAAAGAGAATGCAGACAATAAAAGCAGATAACGGCCGACTCCGTCCAGTCCGCTGCGGTTGAGCAGCAGTTCTTGAAAAGCTTTCAAGCCCCATGCCATCGGGGAAATCCAAGTGAGTTGCTGCATGGTTTCGGGCATGACGTGGGCGGGTACCATAATGCCGCCGATTGCCGCCATCAGGATGATGCCGCCGCCGCCGAGGACGACGGCGTGTTCGGTGGATTTGGCGCAGACGCTGACCAAAAGCGCGTAGCCGAGTGCGGCGGTGCTGACGGCGGCGGACAGCAGCGCGTAGGGAACAAGGCTGCCGTTGAGTATGAGGGCGGGCACGCCGATTTCGGGCAGTAGGTAGCGGCCGAGCAGCAGCATTCCGACAAACTGAAGTTGGTTAATCAGGAAATAGGGAATGAGTTTAGCGGCAATCAGGCCGGACGCAGAGGCGCGGGCGAGGCGCAGGCGGGTGATGGTGTTGGTCTGGCGTTCCAGTGCCATAACATTCGACAGCGGTATCATGATGAAAAACATACCGAAAATCAGCCATGCGGGTACGCTGTGTTGTACGGCGTTGGGTTTTTCCACCGTGCCGCTGCCTGCACTCAGATAGTGCTCTTCCAGCATTTTTTTATCTAAAAAGCTGCGCACGGTGGCAAATTGTTCGTCGTTTTTTTCATCGACTTTTTTCTGGATGTCTTTGCGGATGGAACGGGGCAGTTTTTTATTGTCGATTTTGATGCCGTCGTTGTTGTCGAAATAAGCGTCCAGCCGCGTTTGGGTGTAGTGCTGCTGCAAAACGCCTTTGACCGCCGCCAGCCACGAAGGCTCGGTATCGGGCGGTACATAGATTTGCAAGGCTTTGTTGTCGGCGATTTTGCCGGAAGCGGTGTTCGGGTTGTGCAGCACCAGTTGGAAACGCTTGTTGTGCAGGCCGTTTTGCGCGTCGGTCAGTTTTTCAGACGGCATCAGCGTGACATGAATCTGTTCTTTTTCCAACGCGGCTGCCAGCGCGGTATTGACACTGTCGTCTGCCGCGCCGACCAGCGCGATGCGGCTGTCAGTGTGCGGGTCTTGGTCGCGGCTCAGCGCCAACGACATAATCAGCATGAAGGCGATGGGCATCACAAACAACACGGCCAAACCGTGCAGGTCGCGGCAGAGCAATTTGAGTTCTTTGAGGAGGGAGGAAGTCGTCATTGTGGATTTTGCTTATCTGTTGCCGGTTCGTCTTTGCGCAGGAAATCGAGGTAAAACGTTTCCAGCGAACCGTGTCCCTGCTGGAAGTAGCGGA
>NZ_JBQCXF010000426.1:0-2605 GCF_051956635.1 Neisseria sp. P0022.S010
ATTTTATATGGTTAAATTATGTTAACTAAAACATACGCTATCCAAACCTGATTTCACAGTTGATTTAAATCATAATGTCTTGTGTCCAAATCTCTAAAATACCCGAAATCATATTAGATATTGATTTTTGAATAACAAACTACAAGAGTTGAGGAACGCAAAATGCCGAAAATACCTGAGTTGGTTTGTCCTGCCGGTAATCTGCCTGCTTTGAAGACGGCGGTGGACAATGGCGCTGACACAGTTTATATGGGGCTGAAAGATGCGACGAATGCGCGCAATTTTCCGGGACTGAATTTCGATATGAAATCGGCGCAGGAAGGGGTAGCTTACGCCCATGCGCGCGGCCGCAATGTGTTGATGGCAATCAATACTTTTGCCCAGGCGGGGCAAATCGAGCGGTGGTATCGGGCTGTCGATACGGCGGTGCAACTGGGGGCGGACGCGATAATCGTTGCCGACCCTGCGATTATGGCTTATGCCGCCGAGCGTCATCCTAATTTGAGGCTGCACATGTCGGTGCAGGGTTCGGCGACCAATTACGAAGCCATCAATATGATGAAGGAACTGTTCGGCGTCCGCCGTGCCGTGTTGCCGCGCGTTTTAACGGTCGATCAGGTCAAGCATGTGATTGACAATACGGATGTGGAAATCGAAGTGTTCGGTTTCGGCAGTTTGTGTGTGATGGTAGAAGGGCGCTGCATTTTATCGAGCTATGCGACGGGCGAATCACCGAATATGCAGGGCGTGTGTTCACCGGCGAAGGCGGTGCGCTGGGAGCAGCTGCCCGACCGCATGAACGTGCGGTTGAACCAGGTGTTAATCGACCAGTACAAACCGAACGAACCGGCAGGCTATCCGACACTGTGCAAAGGCCGTTTTGAAGTCAATGACGAAACCTATTACGCGCTGGAAGAGCCGACCAGCCTGAATGTTTTGGAAATGTTGCCCGAACTCATCAAAATCGGTGTATCCGCCATTAAAATCGAAGGCCGCCAGCGCAGCCCGATGTACACGGCGCAGGTTACCAAATCGCTGCGGCAGGCTTTGGACGCTGCCGCGGCCGATCCGGCTCATTTCAAAGTCAATCCGGTGTGGAACAACGCGCTGAGCAAGGTTTCGGAAGGGCATCAGACGACCTTGGGCGCATACAGCCGTCCGTGGAAATAAGGGAGGAGGAAAAATGAATCCGATGAAATTATCGTTGGGGCCGGTTTTGTTTTTCTGGCAGAAGGAAGCGCTGCTGGAATTTTACGCCGCCATGCTGGATGCGCCGGTGGACACCATTTATCTGGGCGAAGTGGTGTGTTCGCGCCGCCAGAAAATGCGTTTTGCCGACTGGGTCAGCCTGGCGGAAGATTTGGCGGAAAGCGGCAAGGAAATTATTCTGTCGTCGCAGGTGCTGCTGGAAAGCGAATCCGATTTGAAACGCCTGCGCAAAATCACGGGGCAGGACAAATTCAAAGTCGAAGCCAACGACATGGGCGCGGTCAAGCTGGCGTGCGAACACGGCATTCCGTTTGTCGCCGGCGCCAGCCTGAACATTTACAACGAAAGCACGCTGGCGCTGTTCCAAAAACTGGGCGCATACCGCTGGATTGCGCCGTCCGAGTTGAGCCGCGACAAAGTTGCTGAAATCATCAAGGCTTCAGACGACATCGAAACGGAATTGTTTGCTTGGGGCAAAATGCCGCTTGCTTATTCGTCGCGCTGCTTTACCGCGCGGCATTACAACCTGAACAAAGACGGCTGCGAATTCCGCTGCTTGGATTACGAACAAGGCATGGACATGAATACCCGCGAGGGCAAACCGTTTTTAACCATCAACGGCATCCAAACCATGTCTTACGGCTGCCAAAACCTGCTGCCGCACCATGAGGATTTGCGGCAAATCAGCGTAAACATGCTGCGCCTGTCGCCGCAAATGCACGGCATGGCGGAAATCGTCCGTATCCACCGCAACGTATTGGACGGCAAAACCGCCCTGGCGGACGCGCTGCCCGAATTGGAAAGACTGACCACCGGAACGCTGGTGGACGGCTATTGGCACGGCCAGCCGGGTATCGAAGCCGTGAAGGAGGAATATTATGGCGTTGCCTGAAATCGTATTGCCCGCATGGGCGGGAAAAATCGGCGGTAAATTACCGGGCAGGCCGCCGCGTTTCGCTTTGGTTTTTGCCCTCAACACCATGCTCAAACGCGGATTGCTGCCCGCCGACATGAGCCTGTTTGACGGTCGCACCTTTGAAATTGACGTATTGGACGCAGGCATCAAGGTGCGTTTCACCGCCAATGCCGAAAAATTCATCGATGCGGATTTTTTGGGTACGCCCGATTTGCGCCTTGCCGCCAACGGCATCGACTTTATGCGCATGATGATGCGCGAGGAAGACCCGGATACTTTGTTTTTCAACCGCAAACTGCAAATCGAAGGCGATACCGAGCTTGGGCTGATTACCAAAAACCTGCTCGACAGCGTGGACTGGCCGTTCGGAGATTGGTTTTTGAAGCGGCAGATGTCCGACTGAATGCCGGTTCGTGCAAGAATAAAGCAAAGCATTCATCCATTAAGTTTATGATTTAAAAATAAAATATCCAATACCTT
>NZ_JBQCXF010000427.1:0-2605 GCF_051956635.1 Neisseria sp. P0022.S010
GAATTGGCCAAAGGCTTGATGGAGAAAAATCCGAGCCGAATGATTGAAGTTTTGCGCGAATGCGGCGCACTCAAAGTTTTACTGCCCGAGCTTGATGCTCTTTTCGGCGTACCGCAACGCGCTGACTATCATCCCGAAATCGACAGCGGTATTCATACGCTGATGGTTGTACAACGAGCTGCCGAGATGAATTTGTCCCTCGCCGAACGCTATGCTGCCTTATTGCACGACTTAGGCAAGGCAAAAACACCGGCCAATATCTTGCCGAAACACTACGGACACGATGTCAACGGCGTCGAACCCGTCCGCGAAGTCAATCAACGCCTGCGCGCGCCCAAACACTGCGCCGAGCTTGCCGAACTTGTCTGCCGTTGGCACATCATGCTCCATCAAGTCGGGCAGTTCAAAAGCAAAACCATTTTGAATGTTTTGAAAAAAACCGACGCATTCCGCCGCCCCGAACGTTTTCAGACGGCCTTAAACGTCTGCGTGGCCGACAAACAAGGCCGTCTGAATCTTGAAGACGCCCCCTATCCGCAACGCGAACACTGGCTGGCCTTACTTGAGGCCTCCAACCAAGTAGATGCAGGCAAAATTGCCGCCGAGTGCCACGCACAAGGCAAAGCCCATTTAATTGCCGAACAAGTCGATCATGCCCGCTTGGCACAAATTACACCGCTGCAAAAAGCGTATCAGGCAGACAAAGTAGGAGGCTATTGATGACATCTTCGCGTTATAAAATTGAACAAACACCTAGCAAAATTACCTTGTCAGCAAAAATTATACGCAACAGACTCAAACTTCTATTAACTTGCAGAGATCTTGTAATCGTACTATTGATATTGGCAAACATTCCAAATTTAAACTTTGAATCAACATTTAATATCATCCTCCTCATATTTTTAGGCCTGCTTTCTTGCCAATGTATTTATGACTTACTGTGGCAACTTTTTGGACAAGAACATATCCATGTTCAAAATGGAATACTTTCACACCAATTCGCGCTGTTTGGATTGGGAAAAGGTAAAAAATTTTCACTCGTAGAAATATCGCAATGGCAGCCACATGAGAACTATGCAAATACTAAAAACACTAAAATCACACTGCGTAACTATTTGAGTCAGAGAAGGAATACATCCACCATCTCCAGCCCCTTACGACAACCAAATAGTAAACAAGGTGCATGGTCATTTGTTTATCATGGGAAAACCATATACATTGGAGAATTTTTTTATAGCGACGATTACCAAGCAATTAACTCTAAATTAAACAACCTAATACCGAAAAAAGCCAAAACAGGGACACTTTCCGAACCAGAACACGGACTTTAAAACAGCCGCCACAATATCCGCTATAATCCTCACCTTGACCATCTTATTTCAACAATAAAAATCATGACTATCCAGACCGATTTACTTCACGAAAAAATCAGCAATGAAGATTATCAGCGCCTCATTGTCAAACACAGCGAATCTTTCAGTGACGGCGAAATCCGCCTATTAAACGAAATCCTTGAAAAATTCCGCTTTGATGTCGTACAGGAGCAAGCTTTGGCGCAAGCCGTCATGCAGCAGGTGCGCTTTGATCCGAACGACTACCATATCGACAGCGATGATGAAGATACAACCGGCATCTGTCCGCACTGCATCAATCCGCCCATGCCGCCCCTGCGCGATTATTTGGTTTGGCGCGAAACACGCGGCTGAAAATTTTCCTAATCGATTTTGATAAGTTATTAACCATTCGCTATCGAACAAGGCCGTCTGAACAGATGTCATCGTTACATCTGTTCAGACGGCCTTTTGTAAATAAATGTTCACGACTAGGATAAATCAGTATAATCTGCGCCGTTTGAATTTTCTTTGGAGCTTTTATGAACCAGCTTAAAACGGCGATAGCCGGTGCGCAGATTTTGTTTGTCGCATTCGGTGCCATGGTACTTGTGCCGCTTCTGACGGGACTGAATCCGGCTTTGGCATTATTGGGCGCAGGCTTGGGCACCTTGTTGTTCCAATTGGTTACCAAACGTAAAGTGCCGATTTTCCTCGGCTCTTCTTTTGCCTTTATTGCACCGATTATCTATTCCATCGGTGAATGGGGCCTGCCTTCTACCATGTTCGGCCTGTTTGCGGCAGGTTTCATGTACTTTGTCTTTGCCGCGCTGATCAGATGGCGCGGTCTGGATGCGGTACACAAGCTGTTGCCGCCCGTGGTTATTGGCCCGGTGATTATGGTAATCGGCTTGTCCGTGGCCGCTGCAGCCAGCAGCATGGCCATGGGTCAAGCAGATGGAAAACAGGTCATCGACTATATCGACTCGCTGATTCTGTCCGGCTTTACCTTTGCGGTAACCGTCATTGTTTCCGTCTTCGGCAGCAAAATGATGAAGCTGATTCCGATTCTGATCGGCGTGGCTTCAGGCTATGTGTTGGCTTTGATCATGGGCTTGGTCGATACCAGCGCCATCATCAACGCCCCTTGGTTTGCCATCCCCCATTTTGAAACGCCTCAAGTCAACTGGCAGGCTGCCTTGTTTATGTTGCCCGTCGCCATCGCCCCGGCCATCGAACACATCGGCGGCATTATGGCCATCGGTAATGTAACC
>NZ_JBQCXF010000428.1:0-2604 GCF_051956635.1 Neisseria sp. P0022.S010
ACGGCGACGACACCGTATGCAAAGTCTCCGCAGTCGGCTTGGGCATGCGTTCACACGTCGGCGTAGCCGCCAAAATCTTCCGCACCCTCGCAGAAGAAGGCATCAACATCCAAATGATTTCAACTTCCGAAATCAAAGTATCCGTCCTGATTGACGAAAAATACATGGAACTGGCTACCCGCGTTCTGCACAAAGCATTCGACTTGGGCAACTAATTCCAGCCAGTCAAAAAGGCCGTCTGAAACTTTATTGTTTCAGACGGCCTTTTATATTAAAACTTTGCTGTTTCAATACTCAATCCTTCCCTTCTCTCGAAAAATGCTCAATCTCAAATCCGCTCTGACGATAAGCTCGGAAACGGTCTCGGGCTTCGGCTAAATCTTCCAAGCTGTTGCCTACAATTTCAAGGATACGGTTTGGAATGGCCGGGGCTTGGCTCCAAAAATCGGCAGACAGGTTCAAAACCGTGCAATCTTGCGGAATATTCGGCAATGCGTTTCCAAACGCAAGCAATACCGGCGTTTCAGACGGCATGGGGTCGGTAGGCAGCCAGACTTCATGCGGAATAAAGCTTTCGGGAATCTGCTGCCATAAATCAACGTCTAGTTGCTGCACTGCCGCAGAAGAATCCGACCACACCAAAATCTGCCCGCCATCGCGTATGGCGCGCGCAATCAGGCGGCAGGCAAAGGCGGCCGGTTGGGCGACGTGTGTATAAAAAGTGGCTTTAGGCATGGCGTATTCTTTCGTTTGAGCAATGGATTTGCCGTTTTCAGACGGCCTTTTTGGTTTTCAACAATCTCAAGGCATTGCCCAACACCAGCAGCGAGCTGAAACTCATGCCGAGCGCGGCGATCCACGGGGTAACGTAACCAAACACGGCCAGCGGAACGGCAACCAGATTGTATGCGCTCGCCCAAGTCAGGTTTTGGCGGATGATTTGATGAGTGCGGCGTGCCTGTTCCATCATCACGGGCAAAACGTTCAAATCATCATTGAGCAAAACCACATCCGCACCGTCTCGCGCCACATCGGCACTCGTGGCCACAGCAGCCGATACATCGGCTTGGGCAAGGACGGGGGCATCGTTAATCCCGTCGCCGATCATCATGACTTTACGTCCTTGTTTTTGCAAATTTTCTACATAAGCCAGCTTGTCTTCAGGCGTGGCTTCGGCACGATAGGCATCCAAACCCAGCTCTTGCGCGACTTGGGCTACGGCAGCCTGACGGTCGCCGCTTAAAAGGTGCAGACGGATACCGTGTTGTTTCAGGTTTTGCAACATTTCAGCGGCGCTGTCTTTGATTTGGTCTTCCAATAAAAAGGCCGTCTGAAAACCGCTTTGATTGCCCAAGAAAATAATGCCGCCAGTGTGGTCGATATGGGCAAATGCTTCGGGCAGATGACCGGCTATTTCCGAAACAAACGCCGCTTTGCCCAAAGCCCAAACTTGGGTTTCGCCATCAAATTCGATTTGCGCACTGACGCCATGCCCAATACGGTTGACCCGTTGTTGCACTTTCACATCAAGCGCGGATACAGGGCCGTCTGAAAGCGTATGGTTCAAAATGGCACGGGCGATGGGGTGTTCGGATTGCTGTTCCAATGCTTGGGCAACAGCAAGGGCTTGGATTTCGTTCAGACGGCCTGCGTGCAACATACGGCTGACGGAAAGCTGCCCTTTGGTCAGCGTACCGGTTTTATCAAACACGACGTCGTCAATTTGGGCAAGCGTTTCCAGGCTTTGTTTGCCGCTGATGAGAATGCCGTCTTTGGCAAGCGCGCCGGTAGAAGCGGCCAGCGCGGTCGGGGTAGCGAGCGACAAGGCACACGGGCAGGTAATGACCAGCAGGGCAACGGTAATCCACAAAGCAGTGTGCGCGTCGGCATACCAAGCCCAGCCGATAAAAACGGGAATCGCAAGCAAAAGTTCGCCAAACACAAAACTGGACGCATATTTTTCGGCCAACTCGGCGGCACGCGGTTTTTGAGCCAGCGCGCGGTCGAGCAGTTTAACGATATGGGACAAACGCGTGTTGCCGCCGGTATGATCGGTGCGGATGATTAAAGGGCTGCTGGTGTTGAGTGTACCGGCGGTTACTTTTTCAGACGGCCTTTTCACGATGGGCAGGCTTTCGCCGGTCAACATGGCTTCGTTAACTTCGCTCTCACCGGACAAAACCGTACCGTCCACCGGAATGACTTCGCCGGGTTTCACAACAATCGTATCGCCGATATTGAGGCGGACGACTGCGGCTTCCTCGATGGCTTCGCTTTCAGGATAAGACGGCAAACGGTGGCAGAATGCCGGAACCAGTTTGACCAACCGCTCCGCCGCATCGCCTGCTTTGCGTCGGGCAATCTGTTCCATAAAACGCCCGCCCAACAGAAAAAACAGCAACATGGCAATGGATTCAAAATACATGCCCTGCCCTGCGTTGGTAGCCAGGCTGTAAATACCGGCGATAAAGGTCATCACAATGGCAATGGCAATCGGCGTATCCATGCCGACACGGCGGTTTTTCCAGTCGCGCCATGCGCCGCGGTAAAACGGCAACGCGCTGTAAAACACAACGGGCAACACCATCAAAAAGCCGCCCCAAT
>NZ_JBQCXF010000429.1:0-2595 GCF_051956635.1 Neisseria sp. P0022.S010
GTAACCATCAACCAAGGTGGTATCGATGCCGGCAACACTACTATTAAAAATGTTGCTCCAGGTAAGAACGGTACCGATGCGGTTAACGTTGACCAGCTGAACCAAAAATTCGGCGATGTGAACAGCAGTGTGAACAAGGTTGACAACAACGCCCGCGCAGGTGTGGCTCAAGCTCTGGCTACTGCCGGTCTGCCACAAGCTTACTTGCCAGGTAAGAGCATGCTGGCTATCGGTGGCAGTCACTACCGCGGTGAAACCGGTTACGCTGTCGGCCTCTCTAGCATTTCCGATGGTGGTCACTGGATCATCAAAGGTACTGCTTCCGGCAACTCACGTGGTCACTTCGGTGCTACCGTAGCAGTTGGTTACCAATGGTAATCTGACTTTCAGACGGCCTGAAAAGGCCGTCTGAAAAGACGAAGTAAAGTAAATGCGGCCTAATTTAGGCCGCATTTTTTTATGCTTAGATTATGTGTTGGTTTTATTCGATGAATTAATCGTTATAGTAGCTAAAGAGAAATGAATATATCTTTAGCAATCTGTTGCAATGTAAAAGGCCGTCTTAAACATCATTTGATGTTTCAGACGGCCTTTCATTTATTCACACTATACGCCATTAATCCCAAATATTTGCGCGTTCTACTTCTTTCCATGCGTCTAGAATCAGGCTGCCGTCGTTGTCTTTTAGCAAGGTGGCATCTGAGAGCATACGGCGCCAAGTGCGGGCATTTTTTAGGCCGTGCATTAAGCCTAGTGCATGGCGGACGATATGGCGTAGGATGGTACCGCGCTCTGAGGCGATTTGTTCGCGGCTGTATGCGTATAGCCAAGCTGCTAAATCTGCGTATTGGATTGGTGCGTGTGTGTTGTTGTAAAACAGTGCATCCCAATCGCGCATCAGCATCGGATTGTGATAAGCCTCGCGCCCGATCATGACGCCGTCGACAAATTTCAGATGTTCGGCGATTTCTTCATTGGTGGTGATGCCGCCGTTAATCAAAATTTCTAAGTCGGGGAACTCTTGTTTCAAACGGTAGACGTATTCATATTTGAGTGGCGGAACTTCACGGTTTTCTTTCGGGGATAAACCGTCCAGCCAAGCATTACGCGCATGGACGATAAATGTGCGGCAGGCTGTTTTTTCACGAAGCGTGCCTACAAAATCTGCCACGACTTGATATTCTGTTTGTCTATCTACGCCGATGCGGTGTTTGACTGTTACCGGAATTTCAACTACATCCTGCATCGCGTTCAAACAATCTGCCACCAAATCTACATCATTCATCAGGCAAGCGCCGAAAGCGCCTTTTTGTACGCGTGGGCTGGGGCAGCCGCAATTTAGGTTGACTTCATTATAGCCATATGTCTCAGCCGCTTTGGCAGCGATTGCCAAGTCATGCGGATCTGAGCCGCCAAGCTGTAAAGCGACCGGTTGCTCGCCTTCGTTGAAACTCAAGAAGCGGTCTTTATCTCCGTAAACCACTGCGCCTGAATTGACCATTTCGCTATACAGCCAAGCATTGCGTGTAATTTGTCGCGCCATAAAGCGATAGTGTCTGTCTGTCCAATCAAGCATAGGTGCGACAGACAAGCGGCGGGAAGGTAGGGAAGAGGCAGACATTGAGATGACTTTCAAACAAAATAACGCATTATATAGCGTATTAAATTGACTTTCGATATCGGCCGGTAAATCAAAATGATATATAAGGTATCACTGGGTGCAGCTGTGTTGTAGCTGAGGCTAAATCCATTCATAGTGGTGGAAATCCAATATTCAGACGGCCAAATAAGTTTTAAAATGTCAAACAACAAACCATTAGAATGATAAGGAAAAAAAAACATGGCACAATTTTTCGCCATCCATCCCGATAATCCCCAAGACCGCCTCATCAAACAAGCCGCCGATATTGTCCGCAGTGGCGGCGTTATCGTTTACCCTACGGATTCCTGCTATGCGCTAGGTTGCAAACTCGGCGACAAAAACGCGATGGAGCGCATTCTCACGATTCGCAAAATCGATCAAAAACACCATCTGACCCTGATGTGTGCCGATTTGAGCGAATTGGGTACTTACGCCAAAGTAGATAATGCCCAATTCCGCCAGCTTAAAGCAGCTACGCCCGGCAGCTACACCTTTATCCTGCAGGCAACCAAAGAAGTACCGAATCGCACGCTTCACCCCAAGCGCAAAACCATCGGCCTGCGTGTTCCCGATAACGCCACCGCCTTGGCACTTTTGCAAGAATTGGGCGAACCTATTTTAAGTTGCACCCTCATGCTGCCTGAAGACGACGAGCCATTGACCGATCCATACGAAATCCGAGACCGTCTTGAGCATGCTGTTGATTTGGTTATTGATGGCGGCTGGTGCGGTACTGAGCCGACGACGGTTATCGATATGACCGATGGTACTGAGCTGATTCGTCAAGGCAAGGGCGATATTGCCGTATTCGGCTTGTAAAACCATTTGTAGAAACTAGTAGCGTTGTTTACAGTATTTCCAGGAGAATACTGAAACATGAACATGCACAAAAACACCCGTCTCACCCCGCACCACCGCCAAGCCATTTGGCTGGCCTACACGCAGGGGAAGGA
>NZ_JBQCXF010000430.1:0-2583 GCF_051956635.1 Neisseria sp. P0022.S010
GTATGTGAACCACATAATTGCTCAGATAATACCATTTATTTCTTAATTAATTCTAGAAAGTTGGTGGGAATTCAGTTTAAACGAAATGATAATGGATATTTAAACGTGATACGTTATGGCTCGCGTAGCCGAATAGAAGAAAATTATTTAATAAATTGGTATAAACGAGATCATTAAAAATAGGAAGCCTTATTGGAAAAACTGTGAAATAACCTGTCTGAGACATTATGATTCAGACGACTTTCAAGCCAAAAAACCAATGGAGAATCAAACCATGAGCAACAATATCCCAGTAGAACTGAAATACGTTGTCAGCCACGAATGGCTGCGCCTTGAAGAAGACGGTACCATCACCGTCGGCATTACCCACCACGCGCAAGAGCTGTTGGGCGACATCGTGTTTGTCGAGCTGCCTGAAGTCGGCGCGAACCTTGCCGCTGAAGAGCAAGCCGGTGTGGTTGAGTCTGTGAAAGCCGCATCTGACGTATACGCGCCGATTGCAGGCGAAGTCGTTGCCGTCAACGAAGATTTGCCAAGCGCTCCGGAAACTGCCAACAGCGACCCTTACGGCGCAGGCTGGTTCTTCAAAATCAAACCTGCCAACCCTGCCGATTACGACGGTCTGCTGACTGCCGAACAATACGCAGGCGAAGTAGCTTGATTTTTGCAAACATTCAAACAGGTTTTTCATCTGTTTGATATTGCAAGTCTTAGGTCGTCTGAAAAATGCTTTCAGACGGCCTTTGTTTCAATTTTTCCTCAGCAAACATGAATTACTGCGAATTTGTCGCCACGCTTCCCGACGATACGGACAACCCCAACAAACATTATCACGACACGCAATACGGTTTTCCGATTGAGGACGACAATGAATTGTTTGAGCGGCTGGTGTTGGAAATCAATCAGGCAGGATTAAGCTGGACGCTGATGCTGAAGAAGCAGCAGGCATTTCAGACGGCATTTAAAGGTTTTGACATCGATACGGTCGCCGCATTTGACGAAGCCGATATTGAGCGGTTGCTTGCCGATGCAGGCATCGTCCGCAACCGCCTGAAAATCAACGCAGCCATTTATAACGCGCGACAAATCAGACAAATACAGCAAGAATACGGCTCATTCAAAAACTGGCTGGATACTCACCATCCGCTCGACAAGGCTGAATGGGTGAAGCTGTTTAAAAAACATTTCAAATTTGTCGGCGGCGAAATCGTCGGCGAATTTCTGATGAGTACCGGGTACCTGCCCGGTGCGCATGTGGAAACCTGTCCGGTTTATAGGGAAATATTGGCATATCGTCCCAAGTGGGCTGAGGCCGTCTGAAACAACATCTGCAAGAAAAAACAGTGTTGATATCGATAACACCGAAGGAGTAGAAATGAAACTATCTGAATTGTTCAACCCCAACGAATTTGCCGCGCGTCATTTGAGCTTTGGCGACGAGGCTGCGCTTTTGGAAGCACTCGGCGAGAAGAGCATGGATGATTTTGTCGGCAATACCGTGCCGCAAAGCATCCGTATGCCGTCCGAACTCGACCTGCCCGAGGCTTTGACCGAGGCGGACGCGTTGGCGAAATTGAAAGGCATTGCGTCGAAAAACGTGATCAACAAGTCCTATATCGGCTTGGGCTATTACCCGACACGCGTACCGAACGTGATTTTGCGCAACGTATTGGAAAATCCGGGTTGGTACACCGCCTACACCCCGTATCAGGCGGAAATTGCCCAAGGTCGTTTGGAAGCTTTGTTGAACTTCCAACAAGTGTGTATCGATTTGACCGGTTTCCCTGTGGCAGGCGCGTCTTTGTTGGACGAGGCAACTGCCGCCGCTGAAGCGATGGCGATGGCGCACCGCGTGGGCAAAGTGAAATCCGAGCGTTTCTTTGTGGATGCGCGCGTGTATCCGCAAACTTTGGACGTGATGAAAACCCGCGCCAAATATTTCGACTTTGAACTGGTGGTCGGCGATTTTGCCCAAGCGGATGAAGGCGAATACTTCGGCGCGCTGCTCCAATACGTCGGCAAAGACGGCGATGTGCAAGATTTGCAGGATGTTATCGGCCGTCTGAAAGCAAAAGGCACAATCGTTGCCGTTGCCGCAGATATCATGAGCTTGGTTTTGCTGAAATCTCCTGCCGAATTGGGCGCGGATATTGCTTTGGGCAACACCCAACGCTTCGGCGTGCCGATGGGCTTCGGTGGTCCGCATGCCGCTTATTTCGCGTTTAAAGACGAGTTCAAACGTTCTGCCCCGGGCCGTATCATCGGCGTATCCAAAGACGCATCGGGCAAACCTGCCTTGCGCATGGCTTTGTCCACCCGCGAGCAACACATCCGCCGCGAAAAAGCGACATCCAATATTTGTACCGCACAGGCATTGCTGGCAAACTTGGCCGGTATGTATGCCGTTTACCACGGCCCTGAAGGTGTGAAACGCATTGCCAACCGTATCCATGCGTTGGCTTCTGCCTTTGCCGATGCGCTGGTTTCAGACGGCCTGAATGTGGTTCACAAAGTCTTCTTCGATACCGTTACCGTTGATTTCGGCAGCAAAGAGAAAGCAGACCAAGTGTTTGCCGCTGCTTT
>NZ_JBQCXF010000431.1:0-2562 GCF_051956635.1 Neisseria sp. P0022.S010
GCCTGATACAGACTGTCTTCAGGAAGAATCGGATTGTGCTTTTTCAATAATTCCAACGCCAAAGACTGACGTGTTGCCAGCTGTTTTTCAGCAATCAGGGCATACGCGGCAGGGACGAGTAAATCTAAGATAGATCCTAAACATGGGAATGTAGCAATTTCGGTCAAGAGCTTGGTGTGATGGCGGAAAATCCGTGTTTGCGCCAAATCTTTTGCTTTTGCCAAAGTGTTTTGCACTTGCGGGCTACACAACGCAAGCAAGTCTTTGCCTTTGAATGTTCCGTCCAACAAATCGGACTGATGCAGCATAAAGGTTTGCGCGACATCATCAATCGCCTTGCCGATCGCAATGCCGCGTAACATGGCGCAACGCTGACGGCTGGAGCTGGCGTGCCATGCACTTTCGGCAAAGGTCAGCTCGGACAAAATACTTTCCACTTCCGTATCCGTGAGCAAATCCAATTCGACGGCATCTTCCAAGTCCAGCAAGGCATAGCAAATATCGTCGGCAGCCTCCATCAAATAAGACAAAGGATGGCGCGCCCAGCTGTCTACTCCTGCGGAAACCAGCCCCAATTCGTCGGCAACTTGACGGATAAACGGCAACTCGGTTTGATAAATATTGAATTTCTTTCTGCCGTTCGGATGTTGCGTTGTCCACGGATACTTCAGCAATGCGCCGATGGCTGCCGCAGTCAGGCGCATTCCGCCCGCCTCCGGATACATTTCAAGGCTGGCAACGATACGCAGGCTATGCGCATTGCCTTCATAAGTTTGAATATCATTGCGTTCCGCTTCGTTTAATGTGTTCAGATAAATTTGATGTTCAGGCCGTCTGAACCAATCGCGCAAAGCATCTTCGCCGGTATGGCCAAACGGCGGATTGCCCAAATCATGCGCCAAACAGGCAACCTGCACCACGGCACCAATATCGCTGGGCGTATTGCCCTGCGGCAGAAAACCGCCGTTGTGCAACATCACGCCCACGCGGTTACCCAAGCTCCTGCCCACGCTGGCAACTTCAACGCTGTGCGTCAGACGGTTGTGCGTCAAGTCATGTTGCGCCAGCGGATGCACTTGCGTTTTACGGCCAAGGCGACGGAAGGCTCCGGAGAAAACAACCCGGTCGTAGTCGATGTGAAAATCCGTACGCAAAGCATCGGCACCTTCCTGCGTCGAAGGGGTAACGGTCGGCACGATTTCGCCGTTTTTGGTACGGAAGCGTTGGGTGGACAATAAGTTTTGCCAATTCATTCGGATGGTCATAAAGGTTCCTCAAGCAAAGTAAAGGCCGTCTGAAACATATTCAGACGGCCTTATGCTTATTTACCGCGCATCAATTCAAAGAAATCGTCGTTATTTTTAGAGTCTTTGAGTTTACCCACCAAAAACTCGGTTGCTTCGATTTCGTCCATAGGATGCAAGAATTTGCGCAAGAGCCACATACGTTGCAACTGATCGTTCGGCACCAGCAATTCTTCGCGGCGCGTACCGGATTTATTGATGCTGATGGCCGGAAATAGGCGTTTTTCTGCCATGCGGCGGTCAAGGTGCAATTCCATATTACCCGTGCCTTTGAACTCTTCGTAAATCACATCGTCCATGCGGCTGCCGGTTTCAACAAGTGCCGTCGCAATAATGGTAAGCGAACCGCCCTCTTCCACATTACGCGCTGCGCCGAAAAAGCGTTTCGGACGGTGCAAAGCGTTGGCATCGACACCGCCGGTCAGAATTTTGCCCGAAGTCGGCACAACGGTATTGTAGGCGCGTGCCAAACGGGTAATCGAATCCAGCAGAATCACCACGTCTTTTTTGTGTTCGACCATGCGTTTGGCTTTTTCAATCACCATCTCGGCCACTTGTACATGGCGTTGCGCAGGCTCGTCAAACGTAGAGGAAACCACTTCGCCGCGTACAGAACGGCTCATTTCGGTCACTTCTTCCGGACGCTCGTCAATCAACAGGACAATCAGCTCAACATCGGGATAATTGGCGGTAATGGCATGAGCAATGTTTTGCAACATCACGGTTTTACCGGTTTTAGGCGGCGCAACCAACAATGCACGTTGGCCTTTACCAATTGGGGAAACCAAGTCGATGGCGCGGCCGGTCAGATTTTCTTCGGCTTTGATGTCGCGCTCAAGCTTGAATTGTTCGGTTGGAAATAAAGGCGTGAGGTTTTCAAAGAGGATTTTGTGTTTGCAGACTTCGGGCTGATCGCCGTTGATGGTATCGAGGCGGACAAGCGCGAAATAACGCTCGTTGTCTTTAGGCACGCGCACGCTGCCTTCGATGGTGTCGCCGGTGTGCAGATTGAAGCGGCGGATTTGCGTTGGCGAAACATAAATATCGTCAGGGCCGGCAAGGTAAGAAGTATCTGCGCTGCGCAAGAAACCGAAGCCGTCGGGCAGGATTTCGAGTGTACCGGAGCAGGTGAAGCTGACATTCTGCTTCATCATCTGGCGGACGATGGCAAAAACGAGGTCTTGTTTGCGGAAACGGTTGGCGTTTTCAATGCCATGTTCTTCTGCCATTTCCAAGAGTTTGGAAATGTGGAGGGTTT
>NZ_JBQCXF010000432.1:0-2556 GCF_051956635.1 Neisseria sp. P0022.S010
CTGGTCAAACCCGATCCGACAGGCAAACGCAAACACGGCGTACTCAACGAAGCGCGTATCCGCGAATTGGCCAAACAATCGCGCCGCGAAGGCTACCGCACCATTTCCACCGACATCGAAAGCTGGTTTGCCGAAAAAGACGGACAGCTGCTAACCCCCGACGAATTGAGAACCGACTTCGCCCGGATGTACCAAATCTTCAGAGAAGAAAACCCGCGCGCCGTCATCAGCAACTACGGCATGCCCTCTGAACACCTACACGGCATCCGCCACTACCGCCCCAACGTTGACAACGAAGCCATCTTGGCCAAATGGCGACAAGTCAGCAAACGCCGTGCACCCACCGCCGCCATCAGCGACTATGCCAATCCTGTGTTCTACATCACTTCCCCCGATTTGGTGCAATGGGAAAAAGACGTCAAAACCGCCGTTGACGACATCCATCAACGCTTTCCCAACAAAAAAATCATCGGCTACATCTGGCCGCAATATTATTCGGCCACCAACAGCCCTTATTTCAAGCAGTTCATCGACCCCGTTCGCTGGCGCAAAATGCTCGAAATCAGCAAAAAATACACCGACGGCGTGATTATCTGGTCGGACAAACGCGATGAAAACAACCAAATCGTGCGTTGGAACGATCCGCGCATTCAAGCCACAATGAAAGCGACTCAAGCCTTCATCCATGCCAATGCCAAAGAAATCAAGGTAGAAGGTTTGCAGAAATATTAACAACAAGGCGGGCATGTTTGCCCGCCTCTTTATTTACCTACACAGCTGTCTGTATGTTTGACACAACATACAACAAACGACCGTAGCACCAACGCTTCTGCGTTCTTTCACACGTTTTTACCCGTTATTCCTAAGCGCAGACCATCTGAAAATTGCCCGAATATCCAATACCCTTTACAATACCCGTAATTAAAATACATTTTTCGACACTCCCATCCTGCATGAGTTCCACACCCTTCATCGAAATGAAAGACGTTGCCTTCGCATATGGCGACCGTCCGATTCTGAACAACATCAACTTCAGCATTCCACAAGGCAATTTCGCCGCCGTAATGGGTGGTTCGGGCAGCGGTAAAACCACGCTGATGCGCCTGATTACGGGTCAAATCCACCCGCAATCGGGCAAAGTGCTGATTGAAGGGCGCGATTTGACCGCATTTTCAGCGCAGGAGCTGTACGAACACCGCCGCCACATGGGAGTTTTGTTCCAACACGGCGCATTGTTCACCGACTTATCCGTCTTCGACAACATCGCCTTCCCCATGCGAGAACTGACGGATTTGCCCGAAGCAGTCATCCGCGATTTGGTGGTGTTGAAACTGAATGCAGTCGGTTTGCGCGGTGTTGAAAACCTGATGCCTTCCGAGCTTTCCGGCGGTATGTCGCGCCGCGTCGCCCTCGCGCGTACGATTGCGCTCGACCCTGAAATCATGTTGTACGACGAGCCTTTCACCGGCCTCGACCCGATTTCGCTGGGCGTTATCGCCCACCTCATCAGCCGTGCCAACAAAGCCTTGCGCTCAACCAGCGTCATGGTAACGCATGATATTGAAAGATCATTGGAAATTGTCGATCAAGTCATTTTCTTGGCACACGGCGAAATCATGTTCTCCGGCTCGCCCGAAGAAATGCGCGAACTCGACTCGCCTTGGGTACGCCAGTTTGTCGGCGGTTTGGCAGACGGCCCTGTCGCATACCGCTATCCGGCGCAAACAACTTTAAAACAAGACTTGCTGGGCTGATGTTCAGACGGCCTGAAACTTAAACAAGGCCGTCTGAAAACCATTTAACCAATCAACTGAAACCTATGAATTTTATCCGTTCCGTCGGGGCAAAAACCCTCGGCTTCATCCAATCGCTGGGCAGCATTACGCTGTTTTTCCTGCATATCCTGGCCAAATCAGGCACGGCATTTACTCGCCCGCGCCTGAGCATCCGCCAGGTTTACTTTGCAGGCGTGTTGTCTGTCCTGATTGTTGCTGTGTCCGGCCTGTTTGTCGGCATGGTGTTGGGCTTGCAGGGCTATACGCAGCTGGCAAAATTCAAATCCGCCGATATTCTGGGCTATATGGTTGCCGCTTCCCTGTTGCGTGAATTGGGTCCCGTATTGGCGGCTATTCTGTTTGCCAGCAGCGCGGGCGGTGCCATGACCAGCGAAATCGGCTTGATGAAAACCACCGAGCAGCTTGAAGCAATGAACGTGATGGCGGTCGACCCTGTGGCACGCGTGGTTGCACCGCGCTTTTGGGCAGGTGTGTTTTCCATGCCTTTGCTGGCATCGATTTTCAGCGTTGCCGGCATTTACGGCGCGTATTTGGTCGGCGTCGAATGGCTGGGTTTGGACGGCGGTATTTTCTGGTCGCAAATGCAAAACAACATTACCTTCCATTACGACGTCCTCAACGGCTTAATCAAATCCGCCGCTTTCGGCGTAGCCGTTACGCTGATCGCCGTACATCAGGGCTTCCACTGCGTACCGACTTCCGAAGGTATTTTGCGCGCCAGTACACGCACCGTAGTGTCTTCCGCCCTGACCATCCTCGC
>NZ_JBQCXF010000433.1:0-2554 GCF_051956635.1 Neisseria sp. P0022.S010
TGACAGGCCGGTACTCTAACCAACTCACCTGTTGTTGTGTGTTTGTTGTTGGGGGTGGTGGGGGGGGGGGTGGTGGGTGGTGGTGGGGTTGGGTTGTTGGTGTTTTGTTTGTGGGGTGGGTGTTTTGTGGGTTGGGTTGGGTAGGGGGGGGGGGGAGATACTGAGAAATCAGTATTTTTAAATAATGGCGCGGCGGACGGGGCTCGAACCCGCGACCCCCGGCGTGACAGGCCGGTACTCTAACCAACTGAGCTACCACCGCGCATCCACTGTCAAAGACAATGAAAAAGAAACTTGGTGGGTGATGACGGAGTCGAACCGCCGACATTCTGCTTGTAAGGCAGACGCTCTACCAACTGAGCTAATCACCCATGCGCAAAATTGCGAAGACGCTATTAAACCAAAAAATCCTGATGCACGCAAGATTTATTTGCCGATAATTAGATATCTCCCTGCAAGCACCAGTTTTCAAAGGAAATAATTTCTTCCTGTTTGCCTGCGACAACCAAAATATCACCGTTTTCCAAAACAAAATCAGGGTCAAGGTCTTGGATTTTTCCGGTATTGCGGCGGATAAACAATAGTTTCAGATAATGCGCTGCCAATGGCAATTCACGGATGGTTTTGCCGATGGCGTGTGCTTCGCCTTGCAATGGGAAGGCATGGCGGCAGACGGCCTTACTGTCTTCGTCGGAGAAGCTGTCATCATCACTGCCGACAAATAAGTCTTGCAAAGATGCATAGCGGCTGTGACGGATGTGGGTTATGGTTTGATAAACATGGTTGTAGGAGAGGCCGTGGCCTAACATGGCATAGCTTGCCAGAACCAGGCTGGTTTCTTTGGTATCGGAGACGGTTTCTTCAGCACCCATTTCGGTAAAGGTTTTAACGTAATCGTCATTGGTGGCGCGAACATAAACCGGCATGCTCGGATGCATGGACATGATGTTGCCGAGAACATGTTGGGTCTCGTGCATATTGTTCAGCGTGATGACCACCATTTTGGCGCGTCCCAAGCCGGCGGCTTCCAAGACTTCACGGCGTTTGGCATCGCCAAAGGAAACCGGTTCGCCTGCGTTGCGTGCCACTTGTACACGGGCAATGTCCAAGTCAAGGGCAAAGTAGGGGATGCCTTCTTGCGCCAATACACGGGCAACTGATTGACCGCCGCGTCCGAAACCGATAATCAGGACGTGTTCGGATTTGCTCATGGTTTCCACCAACATGGAGTGTAAGTCCAAGGCTTTCATGTCCCAGTCGGATTTGACGAAGCGGCTGACGATGGCATCGCTGCTGCCCAAAATGAATGGTGCGGCAATCATGGAGAGCAAGACGGCTGCAGTGGCTGCTTGTTCCAATTCGGGCGAAACCATATTGATTTTGCTGGAAATAGCCAGCATCACGAAGCCGAACTCGCCGCCTTGCGCCAAATAAAGCGCACTTTTGAGGCTGTCGCCCACAGGGTTTTTCATGCGCAAAGCGATGATGAAGACAACCAGTGCTTTCAAGACCAACAGGATTGCCAACAAAATCAGGATTTGCTGCCAGTTGCCGATCAGCGCCTGAATATCGAGCTTCATACCGACGGTAATGAAGAAGAAGCCCAGCAGGATGTCGCGGAATGGACGGATGTCGTCTTCCACCTGAATACGGTATTCGGTTTCGGAAAGCAGCATACCGGCGACGAATGCGCCCAATGCCATAGACAGGCCTTCAAGCTCTGTCAGATAGGCCACGCCCAAAGTAACCAGTAAAACGTTGATCATGAAGAGTTCGGACGATTTGCGTTTGGCAACCAGTCTGAACCAGCGCGACATCACACGGCTGCCGATAACGAACAAAATGCCCAAGGTCAGCAACATTTTCAAACCGGCCAAGCCCAGCTCTACCCATAAGTTGCCTTCGCTGCCGCCAGCAAGTGCCGGAATCAGAATCATCAGCGGTACCACGGCAATATCTTGCATCAGCAAAACGCCCATGGCCATTTGACCATGCGGCTGACCCAGCTCGGTTTTCTCCGACAGAATGCGGCTGACGATGGCGGTGGACGACATGGTCAGTGCGCCCGCAGTGGCAAACGCCCAGTTAAACGGCGTGCCCATTGCCATCAAAATGCCCATAATCGAGAGCATAGTAATGATAACTTGCAAACCGCCCAAGCCGAATACGAGGCGGCGCATGGCTTTGAGTTTGGGCAGGGAGAATTCGAGACCGATGCTGAACATCAAGAACACAATGCCGATTTCGCCCAAATAGTCGGTAGCGTGGCTTTGCGGAATCAGTTTGAACATACCCGGACCGGCAATAAAACCGACCAAAAGATAACCGAGCATGGAAGGAATGTTGAACTTGCGACAGCAGATAACCGTAATGACGGAAACCAACAGGACAATGACAATGGGACCGAGGGAGAATTCGTGCATAGAGTGGGCGGCCTTTCGTTAAAAGTAGCTATTGTTATATAGGCCGTCTGAAACACGTCGAAGACCGACAGCAAACCCAAATAAAAACGCACAGAATGAACTTCATTTCTGCGATTTGATTTCCCGTATCA
>NZ_JBQCXF010000434.1:0-2545 GCF_051956635.1 Neisseria sp. P0022.S010
CTTATTACTACTGTCAATCCCTGCATTTTAGTTTCCAATGACATTATTTATTGGAGAAATGTTTTCACTATCAGCCTTAACAATCATTATTAAAATGTGCTCCGATGTTCTGTCTCCGCCTGTATGCGGCTTGGGCGACGGCGAGGCTGCATTCGAGCAGGTTGCGGTTTTCGTATTCGGACGCGGTGTGCGGTTCGGCTTGGTTTTGCTTCCAAAGCCGCAGTTGGGCGATGGCGCGGTGCAGGTTGGTATCGTTGCGGAGAATGCCCAGATGGCGTTGATTGAACGCTTGCAGGGTAGGGCGGCTGAATGCGTTTTGGAGACCGTCTGAAAAGATGTCTGTTTCGACGGAGGAGCGTTCAGACGGCCTTTGAGACGGTTCGGTTTGGAACGCATGTCCGTCTGCGATGGTTTGGGCGGCAAGTCTGGCGGTCACGACGCATTCGAGCAGGGAGTTGCTGGCGAGGCGGTTGGCTCCGTGCAACCCTGTGCAGGCGGTTTCGCCTAAGGCGTAGAGCTGCGGCAGGGAGGTTCTGCCGCTGGGGTCGGTTTGGATACCGCCGCAGGTGTAGTGTTGCACGGGGCGGACAGGGATGGCTTGGCGCGTGATATCCAAGCCGCATTGGGACAGGCAGTGCCGATGGATGGACGGGAAATGCTGGAGGACGAACTCTGCAGATTGATGGCTGATGTCGAGCGAGACGAAGTCTTGCGTTTGTTTGGCGATTTCGACGGCGATGGCGCGGGCAACGATGTCGCGCGGCGCAAGTTCGGCGCGGCAGTCGTAATGCGGCATAAACCGTTCACCCGATTGGTTGGTCAGGATGCCGCCTTCGCCGCGCACGGCTTCGGAAATCAGGAAGGTGCGGCCGTTTTCAGACGACCTTGCCAAGCCTGTGGGGTGGAATTGGATAAATTCGAGGTTTTCGACTGCGCAGCCTGCGCGTATCGCCATGGCAATGGCGTCGCCCGTGCATTCGGGCGGCGTGGTGGTAGCGGCGTAAATCTGTCCCAAGCCGCCGCCCGCGAGTACGGTATGGCGGGCGCGGATGCGGTAGGTTTCTTGCGTTCGGCGGTCGAAGACGGTCAGTCCGCACGCCGCGCCTGATTCGGTTTGAATGTCCAACGCCATCTGCCGCTCGCAAACGCGGATGTTCGGGCGGCAGCGTATTTGGGCAATCAGGCTCTGCATGACGGCTTCGCCCGTGTAGTCGGCGACGTGGACGATTCGGCGGCAGGTATGCCCGCCTTCGCGCGTCAGGTGCAGGTCGTTATGATTCCGGTCGAACGCCACGCCCTGCGCCAGCAGCCATTCGATTGCCGGTTTGCCCTGCGACAGGATGGTGCGGACAGCGGCTTCGTCGCACAAACCCGCGCCCGCTTCCAAAGTATCGGCGACGTGTTTTTCGATGTCATCCTCTCCCGACCACGCCGCCGCAATCCCACCTTGGGCATGACGGCTGGCAGTGTCGTCCAGCCGGTTTTTGCACAAAATGACGATGCGGAACGATTCAGGCAGCGACAGGGCGAGTGTCAGTGCCGCCAGCCCGTTTCCGGCAATCAATACGTCGCAATCGGTTTGCATGGTGTTGTCCTTGTTTGAGAGGTCGTCTGAAACGGCAATATGGACGGCAAATCAGGCGGGCCCCATGCCGTTGAACACATTCCCGCGCTTGAGTCCTGCCGCGAAGTCGAGCATACGCTGCAAAGGCAGTTTGGCGGCTTTGCCCAGCTTTCTGTCCAACAGGATTTCGTTACGTCCGCTTGTCAGGGCATATTTGATGCCGTCCAGCGAATTCATCGCCATCCACGGGCAGAACGCGCAGCTTTTGCAGCTCCCGCCGTTGCCCGCCGTCGGGGCGGCGATAAATTCTTTGTCGGGCGCCTGTTTTTGCATTTCGTGCAGGATGCCCAAATCGGTCGCCACAATGAATTTTTTTTCAGGACGCGATACGGCGGCTTTCAGCAGTTTGCTGGTCGAACCGACCACGTCGCCCAGTTCGATGACGCTTTGCGGCGATTCGGGATGAACCAGCACCACCGCGTCGGGATGCTCCGCCTTCAACGCCGCCAGTTCCTGCCCTTTGAATTCGTTATGGACGATGCACGAACCCTGCCACAACAGCATATCCGCGCCCGTTTCGCGGCGGATATAGTCGCCGAGGTGGCGGTCGGGCCCCCAAATTAGTTTCTCGCCGCGCGATTTCAGATACGACACGATTTCCAACGCCACCGAAGACGTTACCACCCAGTCGGCACGCGCCTTCACGGCGGCGGAAGTGTTGGCGTACACCACCACCGTACGGTCGGGGTGTTGGTCGCAAAACGCTGAAAACGCTTCTTCCGGGCAACCCAAATCCAAAGAACATTCCGCCTCCAAATCAGGCATCAGCACCGTTTTTTCAGGGCAGAGGATTTTCGCGCTCTCGCCCATGAAGCGCACGCCAGCCACCACCAGCGTACCGGCTTCATGTTCCGCGCCGAAGCGTGCCATCTCCAACGAATCGCCCACACATCCGCCTGTTTCCAAAGCCAAATCCTGAAT
>NZ_JBQCXF010000435.1:0-2534 GCF_051956635.1 Neisseria sp. P0022.S010
TTTGAAAACACGATAATCCTTGTAGATTTGTGGAAGGTACACGGTCAACGAACCTGAAGCAGGCTAAAAATTATCTTCTTTGTTTTTAAAACGATTCTTTTCAAATTAGACGGTATTTTTAACCATAAAGGCCGTCTGAAACCATTTGTCCCTTATTCGAAGGAAACATCATGAGTGAGACCCAAGAGCTGACTTTCGCCAAACGCTTGAAAGAGCAAACCACGACAACGCACGACAGCGTTGATAACTTGGTTATGTCCGTTCAACCTTTTTCCAGCAAAGAAAACTACATCAAATTCTTGAAACTTCAATCTGTTTTCCACAAGGCTGTCGATCATATCTATAAAGATGCCGAATTGAATAAAGCCATTCCCGAACTTGAATACATGGCGCGTTACGATGCCGTGACTCAAGACTTGAAAGACTTGGGCGAAGAGCCTTACAAATTTGACAAAGAATTGCCACACGAAACCGGCAATAAAGCCATCGGCTGGCTGTATTGCGCCGAAGGTTCTAATTTGGGCGCAGCATTCTTGTTCAAACACGCTCAAAAACTTGAATACAACGGCGAATTCGGCGCACGCCACCTGGCTCCGCATCCAAACGGCCGCGGCAAACACTGGCGCGCTTTTGTCGAGCATCTGAACGCTTTGAACTTGACTCCTGAAGCCGAGGCGGAAGCCATTCAAGGTGCGCGCGAAGCATTTGCTTTCTATAAAGTGATTTTGCGCGAAACCTTCGGTTTGCCGGAAGGTGCAGAAGCGCCTGAAGGTATGACACCGCACAGACTCTAAAAAATAATTAAATCAAACAGACAAGGTCTCGGCGTAGATGTTTGCAGGGGCCTTTAATTACACTACAAAGTTTTGTTTGAACGGGTTGCTGTCTTATACCTACTCAGATTTGATTCTCCTTTAAAAATTCCATTCACCACCTAATGACCATTGATGAATATTACGCATTGCATATGGTGCATTGCTACGGATGTGACTATAACTATAATTCAAAGTAGGGGTAATGCCTTTATAAGATAATTTGTTGTGGCTAAGGTTGATAGAGAGGGAACGCTCTCGGTTGCGTTGTGGCTCGGTACCGAATGCCATAATGCCTTTATAGCGACGGTTGGCAAATGAAGCGGTAAGTCTGCTGTTAAGCCCGCCTAAAACCTGCCATTGCTGTATCCAACCTATATTGAAACCGTTGCGGTGGTAGGCCGCATTGTTGACAGTATTACGTATGTTTTTGTTTTCAGGAACAAAGCGGTTGTATTGCCAACCGCCGAACAGGGTCGTACTGCCGAAACGGCGCGCTAGGGAAAGATAAGTACTGTCGTGCCAACCATCGTTGCGCAGTGCACGATCAGTTTCCCGATAGTTTTGGCGGTAGCGCTCCAGTGAGTAATAAAGTTGTGTTGCGTTACCGAGATTGACCATATGCGAAAGCTGTACGCCAACCCCGTGTGCCAGCATATACGGCGCGGCGCGACGGTTATTTTCTTTTTTGCTGTCAAACTCGTTGCTGCCTGCCAACTGTGCCTGATAAAACGGTAAAACGCTGATGGTTTGTTTGCCATCCTTGCGCTGCCATCCCAAATAAGCCCTGCCGAACGCATCGTCGTAAGCCGATTGACGGTCGAAAAAATAGCTTGTGCCGCTGAGGTTGGTACGGAATTTGATGGCGTGATGCCCATACAATGGGGTGAGTTTTTCGGTGTTCAATTCGTAATTCAAGCCGTTGGCACTGACAGGTAAGGTAACACTGCATGCGGTTTGCCCCCTTGTTTCGATGCAATAACGCGGAGCAGCGTTGTTGGCATTATCGTTATGCACGGGGCTGATTCCGCCAGACCATTTCCATTCTGTCTGCCGTTTGACGGCTTCTTGAAAACGTTTGACATTTTCCAAAACGGGGGTAGGTATATCGCGTTGCGCGGCATGACGAAAATGCATCGTTGCCTCACCCAAACGATGGTCCTGAAACTCTGCAGCTGCCAAATCCAACAATATGCGGTCGTCTGAAACGTCAGATTCATAAAGAGTCCGATAACGTTCGACCGCTTCGGAAGTCCGTCCTTTCAACTTTGCCAGCAAAGCATCCGCACGCGCAATCAGTTTGGGATTGTGGTTGGGCTGTTTGCGGTAAAGGGCAACAAGCGAGGAAACCAGATCTGCGCTATTGCCGTTAAGTGCTTGAACTAACGCGTCCTCAAGAATATGCGGGTTTGACGCTAAAAAATCATCGTTAATCAGAGTCGGTCTGCCTATATTCTCATTCTTTTCAGACGACCTTTCTTCCTCAGATAAAATATCTAACCATTGTTTCTGTTGTACTTGTACAGCAGTATTCTGAGAAGAAATATTCTGCCGAACACCCTCTTCGGGAAATTCAGCAAAGACTGCTGACGGCAATAGGTAGCACAAAGAAGCTGAGACAATTTTTTGTTTTATTTTTAGCATTTAAAGTCATCCGAAATATATGTATATATTGCAGGGCAAACCGTTTCTAATAAGGCATTTGCTCTTATCATAAAACTG
>NZ_JBQCXF010000436.1:0-2521 GCF_051956635.1 Neisseria sp. P0022.S010
CCTTCATGGTCGAAATGAGCGAAACCGCCTACATCCTCCACCACGCCACCGACCAATCCCTCGTCCTCATGGACGAAGTCGGACGCGGCACCTCCACCTTCGACGGCCTCGCCCTCGCGCACGCCATTGCCGAACATCTGCTGCAAAAAAACAAATCCTTTAGCCTCTTCGCCACCCACTATTTCGAGCTGACCCGCCTGCCCGAAGCCCACGCAACGGCGGTCAACATGCACCTCTCCGCACTCGAACAAGGACAAGACATCGTCTTCCTCCACCACATCGAACCCGGCCCCGCCAGCAAAAGCTACGGCATCGCCGTCGCCAAACTCGCAGGTCTGCCCAACCGCGCTTTGAAAGCGGCTCAAAAGCATTTAAACGATTTGGAAAACCAAGCCGCCGCCAACCGTCCGCAGTTGGATATTTTCAGTGCCATGTCGTCTGAAAATGGGGCTGAAGAGGAAGGGAAAGAACAAGAAATTGAGCCTGTTGATAATTTGCAGAACAATGAATTGGCTGAAGCGTTGGCGCAAATTCAGCCCGACAACCTCACGCCACGCGAAGCCTTGGATGCCTTGTATCGCTTGAAAGATATTTGCAATAAGGCGTCGTAAATAACTCAAAGGCCGTCTGAAACAGGGAAATATATTAATGAGTTTTACTGACATTACCGTGGTTGGTATTACCGGCGCAGATTCTTATACCGGGGGCACGATGTATGCCATTATCCGTAGCTGTGCCGAATTGCCCGGCAGCCGTGGATTGCTGATCAGCCCGAGCTGTCCGCAAGGTTTGCCGGAAAATATCCGACATCAGCCTTGCCGGAAATTCGGTTATCTGGAATACAATTTGTTTGTTTTGTACCAACTGATGTATTACATCGATACGGATTATTGTTTGATTGTTCAAAATGACGGCTGGGTGTTGAACGGTCAAAACTGGCAGGATGCCTATCGGGAATATGACTATATCGGTGCACCTTTGCCGATTTTGTTGGAAACTGAAGCCGACGGGCAGTTTTTCCTGAAGGGAACCGACCAATATTTGGCCAAACAACATCTGATTCAGACTTCTCCGAATTTGGACGAGCCGCAGAACGGTGGTTTCAGCCTGCGCAGCAGACGGCTTTTAGCCATGCCGCGACAATTGGGCTTAAATGTAGAAATCCGACCGCCGTTGCCGCCGAAAGACGAAAAAATTGCCGATATGGAATGGCTGGTAAAGCTGCACCATGAAGATATGTTTTTGACGGCGCAACACCGTTATAGATTGCAGGACTTGGGTTTGAAATTTGCGCCTCCGAATATTGCTACGCAATTTTCTTTAGAAGTACCGTTTATCAATCAAATGAGGAATGTCCCTTTAGAGCGCGTCTTTGGGGCGCACTGGATGGGAAATGTGGTCTTGACCGGCTGCAATCGTGTCCGGTTTGCCCAATTGAATGAGGATAGATTGGAAACATACTCCCGTTTTTTTAGAAATTTGGGTTATGAATGGGAATAAATTAAGGCCGTCTGAAAGTTCAGACGGCCTTTTGTTAATGGCTGTTAGTGTTGATGATGGAGGGCATGGCGTGCAGCCGCGCGTTTGGTACCGACAGGTACGATCAGCGTTGCGTAAGCTTTGTCTTGCTGGCATACGCTTTTATCGCTGTAATCGGTCTCGTTTACCACTTTGATTTTCCATAAACCGTCAATCAACGTAATCACATTGACCACGCCGTTTTTATCGGTTTTGCCGGAGAAGCCTTGAGGCTCGCGGTGGTCATGGGTTGATTCCAAGTCCATTTCCGCCAAAGTGTCCGAGCTGGCGGTAACGGTGGCTTTAACCAAAGGCTCGCCTTTGTACAGGACTTTGACCGGCAAAATACCGCCGGCTTTGACTTCGTTCGGATTTTTCAGCGGAACCAGTTCCAGCTCTTGGCCGATAGGGCGGGTCAATACAGCTTCATCAACTGCGCCGTTGCCCACTTGGACAAAGCTCTTTCCGAACATTTGCGATTGTTCGCAATAGGTTGAACCGGCCAGCTGTTTCAAGGTTTGCTGTTTCCAGCCGTCTTGGTTTTTCGACCAGAAAGTCGGTTTGTAGGTTGCGCTGACCCAGTAAGAACCTTCAGGCAAAGCGGCTTTGGAAACGTATTGATAGTTTTCGCCTTTATTCACCATGTCAACGGTTTTCTTTGAGCTGCCGGTCAATTGCAGCGGTTTGAAAATATGCACGCGGTCGTCGGCGATTTTTTCGACATTGGGGAAGTCATGGCTGTAACCTAAATCCGCATGCAGGATTTGGCCGGCAGGCTGATGTGTCGGTGCGGCCACCCAAACATCGTGCGCCTGCGCCACTGCGCCCAATCCCAGCAATCCTAAAAGCATCCATTGTTTCATAGTTTCTACACTCCATTTTGTTGTTGAATGAAAGGCCTTGTATTTTGGCGAGTAGAAACATTACTCTTATTTGCATTTTTTGTAAATAATAAGGATTATATTTTTTAATTATAAATGATTATTTATATTGGGTTTCAGAC
>NZ_JBQCXF010000437.1:0-2518 GCF_051956635.1 Neisseria sp. P0022.S010
GCCATAAACATCTATGCAATAACTACCACATAGAAAAAAGAGTGTGCAAAAACACACTCTTTCTCAAACAGATTGCCATCAAATTTTACTCTTAACACCTACATTCAAACATATAAATTCTGTATAAACATGATTATGCCGGTGAAAAAGCATCACAGAAGAAGGCATCTTCCGGTAAAGCACATTTTTGAGTCAGCAAACTTTGTGCACTCTCTGTCATAGCTAGTGACCCGCAAGCATAAACTTCATATTGGCTCAAATCAGGATAATTTTGTGCGGCAACGTTTTGCACATATCCATTCTCCCCTTTCCAATCGGAATCAGGCTTAGAAAGGACAGGCGAGAATTTTGCATTTTTCAGACGGCCTATTAATGCTTCTGCTTCTTCCAATGCGTACAAATCCTCCTGCTGACGTGCCCCCCAGTAGAAATGAACCGGACGTTCGCTATTCTGATGAATCAAATCAAGCAAAATACTGCGGATAGGTGCGTAACCTGTACCCGTTGCCAACAAAACAATCGGTTTATCGCTGTCCTTTTGCAAAGTAAACGTACCCAATGGACCTTTAACGCGGACAATACCTTTTTCTTTGACTTTCGGCTCGGCACCAAAAATCATTTCCGAACATACGCCGTTTTCACGTTTACGGATATGCAGTTCCAAAACACCTTCTTGGTCAGGCGAATTGGCGATTGAATAGCTGCGGCTGATATTGCCGGGAAGCAGCAAATCAATATATTGTCCGGCATAAAATGCAAATGACGGCACTTTAGGTAAAGCCAACCTCAACAAAGCAACATCATGTTTGATTTCAATCGTTTCGATGCGTACAGGCAAAGTGCGCACCGGCAAAGCATTCGGATTAAACCCCGGCACATTGATTTTCAGGTTGCTCTTCGCAGTAGTACAGCACAATAACACTTTACCCTGCACTTTTTCTTCGGCGCTGATGGCTTTATCAATATGATCGCCCATTTCAAATTCGCCACTCATCAACTCGGCCTTGCATTGTCCGCAGGCACCACTTTTACAAGAATGGGGCAGATTTAAATTTTGACGGGTCGCGGCAGCAAGAACGGTTTCATCCTCGTTTGCCGTAAATGTGATTTGATCTGATAAGGTAATAGTATGTGTCATGGTATTTTAGAATAGTTTTAAAATCAAAAATAAAGGCCATCTGAAAATAAACCTGTTTTCAGACGGCCTGTCCTATCTATCAAGCTAATTTGGCTTTAATCAGCTCTTGAACTTGAGCCGGATTAGCCTTGCCTTTACTTGCTTTCATCACTTGGCCGACAATCGCATTCAAGGCTTTTTCATTACCGGAACGGAATTGTTCAATGGCTTTCGCATTGTTTGCCAACACTTCGTCCACCATCGCTTCAATTGCACCAGTGTCAGTAATTTGTTGCAAACCATGTTTCTCGATGATTTCGGCAATACCTGCTTCAGGCTCGGCCCACATTGCTTCAAAAGCTTTTTTCGCCAATTTGCTGCTTAATGTTCTATCCGCAACTTTAGCAACCAACTCGGCAAGACGTGAAGCTGTAATCGGGCTTTCAGCCAGTTCCAAACCTTCTTTATTCAAGGTAGCGGCAAGCTCGCCGTTCATCCAGTTTGCAGTCAATTTACCTTGGCCACAGGCTTTGGCTGCTTCTTCAAAGTAGGCAGCTTGAGCGCGACTGGCAGTCAACAGACGTGCATCATAGTCAGATACGCCGTAATCGGCGACAAAACGCGCCGCCATTTCATGCGGCAACTCAGGCATTTGCTCTTTGGCTTTTTGCAATTGGCCGTCTGAAATAATAACCGGCAGCAAATCCGGATCCGGGAAATAGCGGTAATCGTGCGCATCTTCTTTCAAACGCATCACACGGGTTTCGCCTTTTTCAGGGTCAAACAGCATGGTTGCCTGCTGTACTTTACCGCCGTCTTCCAAGATTTCGATTTGCGCTTCCACTTCATAATTGATGGCTTGTTCCAAGAAGCGGAAAGAGTTGAGGTTTTTGATTTCACGGCGTGTACCGAACTCAGCCTGACCTTTTGGACGTACAGAAACGTTGGCATCGACGCGGAACGAGCCTTCCGCCATATTGCCGTCGCAAATATCCAACCAAGTTACCAAACCATGCAATGCTTTAGCGTATGCCACGGCTTCGGCTGCGGAACGCATTTCCGGCTCGGAGACAACTTCCAACAAAGGCGTACCGGCACGGTTCAAGTCAATACCAGTAGCACCGTTCAAACCTTCATGTACGGATTTACCCGCATCTTCTTCCATGTGCGCACGGGTAACATTGATGGTTTTAACTTCATCGCCTACTACGATTTCCAGTTTGCCGTGTTCAACAATCGGCAAATCCAACTGGCTGATTTGATAGCCTTTTGGCAAATCAGGATAAAAATAGTTTTTACGGTCAAACACGTTTTTCTGATTGATTTTCGCATCCAAAGCCAAACCGAGTTTGATGGCTTTTTCGACGACTTCGCGGTTCATTACCGGCAATACGCCCGGCA
>NZ_JBQCXF010000438.1:0-2509 GCF_051956635.1 Neisseria sp. P0022.S010
TTGCTGTGCAGATTGGTAAACCATTTTTCCTGCGGAATGTCGAAGCCGATATTTTTCAGGCCGTCTGAAAGGCGGTCGCGGAAAAAGCCGGAAGAGTAGTGTGGCAGGAACCAATCGATTTCTTCGGCGCGGATGCCGTGTTTGGCGGCGATTTGGGAGAGGGGTTTTTCCACTGTATAGCGGACGATATTTTCGTTCAGCAGTTTGACGTCTTGTTTGACCGCCATCAGGCTGTGGCGGCGGCCGTAATCGGCATCGGCGTGTTTCCAGCCTTCAAATACGCCGTCGCGGAATTCTGCGCCGGCATACATGCAGGGCGGCATTTCATTGGCGTAGGAAAGCAGGTCTATCCAATGGATTTTCAGGCTGAGGCCGTCTGAATTGGGGCGGTCGGACAGATACACCGCGCCTGCGCCGTCAGACAGCATCCAGCGCAAAAAGTCTTTTTCAAACCCGATTTTGGGGGACGCGTTTTCCAGTTTTTTATGGTCGGTTTCGCTTTGGAACACTTCGCCGCGCATGACCGCCGAGGCGTTTTCGGAAGCAACGGAAACCGCATGTGCGTGTTCGCCGGTGCGCACAGCGTTGTAGGCGTGTTTCATCGCCGCCATACCTGCCGCGCATACGCCTGCCATGCTGAACACTTCGCAAGGCGGCATATCCAGCAAACCATGCACCATCACGCCGTGTCCGGGCATGGTTTGGTCGGGATAGGAAGTGGCGCAGGCCAGGCTGCCGATGGCTTCTGCAGGAACGCCTTGGGCAAATAAGCCATTGACCGCTTCGGCAGCCAACTCGGCATTGGTATGCGTCGTGCGGCGGCTTTCGGGGTCGATGGCGTAATGGCGCGACAAAATGCCGTTGGAACGCAAAATCATACGGCGCACGCGTGATGGTACATCGCCTGCCATGCCGAGGACGGCTTCCATTTCGTCATTGCCGACGGGGGCATTGGGCAAGAAGGCAGAAACGCGGTTGAGATAAACGTCTTTGAGTGTGTTATTCGATGTCATGATGTGGTTGTCAAAATAATCAACCGATAAACCGTGCCGCGTAGTCGCAGCTTGCAGTCAACGGGATGTGGTGTGTTTCGGCGTATTCCATCAGCGCGCTCACCAGCAGTTTGGCAATGCCGCGATGACGGAAGTTGGGCGAGACCTCGGTATGGTTTATGTCCCAGCCGCCGTTGTGTTCGGTATAGCTGATGTAGCCTGCTTCCAAACCGTCAATATCGATTTGAAAGCGACGGCGTTCGGGGTAGTGGATAACTTCGGGCATGGAGTGCTTTCTGTATTTGAGGCCGTCTGAAAAGCAAGACTGTCGTCGGCCGTTGCTGCAAAACATTTTGGTCGTTTTCAGACGGCCTCTGCCAACGTCGGTGCGGCTTCCGGCGTCAAGCCTTAACCGCTTTGGCGAGTGCCGAAGCTGTCAGCATCTGCGTGCCGAACCAGCCCCAATAAATGCGGTGGTGCTTGATTTTGCCGCCTTCCAGTCGCATCACTTCCAAAATATCCACCTGATCGCCGTCGGGCGTCTGGCGCGGGTATTCCCACACCAGCGTATCGCCCGCAACGAAATAGCGGCCGTCCCGATACCAGCGCACCAAATCGTTGGGACGGCGGCGCGTACCTTCCTGTAAAAAACGCAGGATTTCGGCCTTGCCGCACAGGATGCCGCTGTCGGTATTCATAATTGCGGGCACCAGCGGGCTTTCAAATACGGCGTCGTCGGCATACAGCGCAATCAGCGCGTCGGTGTCGCGGTTTTTGGCATATTCGTGCCAGTCGCGGTAAATGCGTTCAAAATCGTCCATATACAGTCTCCTTACAGGTTGCCGCCCGCAATCCGATTCATCCGCCGGAAGGTTGGCCGTAATAATCCGCCAGTTTTTTCAGACGGCCTTTGAGCAGCGGATGCAGCAGTTTTTTTAAAATTACGCTGACGGGCAAAACTACCAAAATCATCGCCAATAAAAAGATGATGTAAAAGCACAGCAGCGCACGGCGCAAGAGCGGAGAAATACGGCCTGCCGCCATCAAAAGCTTGCCCCAGACGAAGAAGCTGCGACCGGCGGCGCGTTCGCTGAAAATCAGTTTTTCATTGACTGTCACTGCGCCCATGTTTTGAAACAGGGTTTCGTCCAAAGGTTGTTGGTTCAATAGTGTATCGCGCAATTTCGTACCAAACCGCGCCGCATCCGCCAATTCTTCTTCAGCAATGCCGGCGGAGGGCAGGGAGCGGAAATAGCGCTTGTCGCCGGTCAGCATCCATGCGGGCGTGGTAATGAAACTAGCCGCGCTGTTGCAGGCATCGATTTTTACGATGTTGCCGATGAGTTTGGCACCGTTTTGTTTCAGCAAAGATTTCATTTTTTCCTGCGCACCCAGCCACATATTGCGGCAGCCGATAAGCGTGATGACCGGTTTGCCGTCCAGCAGGCGGCGCGTTTCTTCGCGTTGCAAAAAGGCGGTCATCGGTTGCGAAGGAGAGAGGAACCAAACGGTGTAGG
>NZ_JBQCXF010000439.1:0-2508 GCF_051956635.1 Neisseria sp. P0022.S010
TGTGTGTTCCGTAAAATTGTAGACAATGGGATAAATGTACTCTTTTTGCGGGTAAATTAAAAGGGTTTCAGACGGCCAAAGCTTACTTATTGCGCGCTTCAGCACGGCGAACCGTCAAGCTTTTGCCGCCTATGCCCCAGTTGTCCATATCGATTTCGTCAATGACGACGACGGTTGTCTCAGGATTTTTGTTGAGAACGCGTGAGAGTAATTCGGTAACGCCGCGGATTAATTCGGCTTTTTGCTCTGCACTCGGGGCTTCGCTGCCGCCGGTTACTTTGATGTTGACGTAGGGCATGGCTTTTTCCTTTTAAAATAGCGTTCATATGTTATCTTATTTTTATCAGGCCGTCTGAAATTTAATTGCAGGATTTTTCATTGCTCATGACTGCTTTTACAAAGAATTAAGTTTTTTGGAATAGATTGTTTTTACAATGCGGTTTTATTTTGGATGGATATCGTCATGAACCGTTTTTTTCAGACTTTGATTGTGGCCGCACCGATGGTGATTGCCGCGCCTTATGTGGCGGCGGAAACGCATCCGGCGCAAAAGCAGATGCAGCAGAACATTGATACCGTGTTGAAAATTGCACGCAATACGTCTTTGACAGAAGCGCAACGTGTGAAACAGGTTGAGCAGTATGCTAACCGTTACTTGGACTATGAACGTATTTCCGCTTTGGCGGTTGGCGCTCCATGGCGTGAATTTTCTGCCAAACAGAAAGCTGATTTTATCCGTGCATTTAAAGACATGGTGATTGCGATGTACTCGCATTCTGCACTGATTGGTGCAGCGGATGCGAATGTGCGCCTGTTGCCGAAGATGACGGCAAACGGCAATAAGTTTGATGTTTTCTCGGAAATTCAGACCAAAAAAGGCACCAAGTATGAAGTGGCCTACCAGCTTTACCAAAGCGGCGGCGTGTATAAGATTTACAATATCCGTGTGGACGGTACCAGCCTGGTAACGGTATACCGAAATCAATTTGGTGAGCTGATTAAGAGCAAAGGCATTGACGGTACGATTGCGACTGTCGAAGCCAAGGGCTTGAAGAAACAATAAGGCAGATTGAGAAAAAGGCCGTCTGAATATTCAGACGGCCTTTTTGTTTTACGGGCTGATTAAGCACGTTTGCGGAATTCGCCGGTACGGGTATCGATTTCGACTTTGTCGCCGTTTTCGATGTAAGACATCACTTGGATTTCAGTGCCGCCGACCAGACGTGCGGTTTTCATCACTTTACCGGAGGTATCGCCTTTAACGGCAGGCTCGGTGTATTCAACTTCGCGAACGATGATGGTAGGTAATTCTACGGAGATTGGGTTGCCTTCGTAGAAAGTGACTTCGCATACGTCTTCCATGCCGTCAACGATGAATTTCAACGCGTCGCCGATGTTGTCGGCTTCGATTTCGTATTGGTTGAATTCTTCGTCCATGAAGACGTACATTGGGTCGGCAAAGTAGCTGTAAGTACAGTTTTTGCGGGACAAGATTACGACGTCGAATTTGTCGTCGGCTTTGTAAATGGTTTCAGAAGCGGCACCAGTCAGCAGGTTTTTCAGTTTCATGCTGACTTTGGCGGAAGAGCGACCACCTTTGATGTATTCGGTTTTTTGAACAACCATAGGGTCGTTGCCGACCATGAATACGTTGCCGGCGCGCAGTTCTTGTGCTGTTTTCATTGTAGTTTTCCAATCAAATCGGTTGTAATAAAACGCGTTATTTTAGCGTATTTTTTTGTGCTTTGAAATAAAGGCGGCAAGTTTTTCAACGGCACTTTTTTGTGCAAAAAGTCCGTCCCGCCATTTTGCCGCGCTTTGCCGCCATTCGTTTTGGTGTGCCGTCAGGGTTTGCCATGCCTGCAGGCGCTGGCTGTCGCTGAGTGCTTCTCCGTTGTTGAGTTCGTCGGAAAGGCGGCGGTGTGTCGTGGCGACAACATCCGGATAAACCTGATGCGCTTTGTCCCAAAACGCGTGCAGTTTGTCGAGATGGATATTTTCTTCTTGCGGATAGATGTGCCAAAAGAAAGGTTTTCCGGCAAGCTGGGCGCGAACAAAGCTGTCTTCGCCGCGTATGACGGCGCCGTCGGCAAGGTTGAGCAGTTTATCGAAATTCTGTTGGGGGACAAAAGGGGTTTTGATCAGGGTAACGTGTTCGCTCTGATACATATCGCCGTCTTCAAGCAGGGCATTTTGCGGCACTAGGCCGCCGTTTTTCAGGCTGGCGATGATTTGTGTACCTGCCAGCAGCAGGGTTATGGGTTGGCCGGCCTGTTGCCACATGGTCAGCCATTTTGCCCAAATATCGCTTTGATAGCCAAAAAGCAGCCATTCGGGGGCAGTTTTGGCGGGAAGTTTAAGTTGTCGGCGTAAGGCTTCCGTATCAAATCCGGCAGATTCGGCATAATCGCGTTCGCGCAGCAGGCCGCCGCTTTTTTCGCTGAAACCCATAAACCAAAAGTATTTCTGTATGCCGCCGGCTTGGGGCGAAGGCATTAAGTGCAGCCT
>NZ_JBQCXF010000440.1:0-2505 GCF_051956635.1 Neisseria sp. P0022.S010
TTCTCCGCCGTCGTCAACCACATTTCGCGCACCGCCAAGATTCCTGTGTTGACCGGTTTCCCATTCGGCCACATCACCAACAAAACCACTTTCCCGTTGGGCGCGCATGCCAAAGTCCGCAGTACCGGCAACGGCGGTTATTCCGTCACCTTCAGCGGCTACCCGACGCTGAATCCGTCCGCGCTGACACTCGACAACCTGCTGCCGCCTCCCGTGCCGACTTACGACAACACCATCTACCGCGACAGCATCACTGAAGAAGTGACCGAATAAGGCTTGTTCAAATCAAAAGGCCGTCTGAAACTGGGTTTCAGACGGCCTTTTTATATCTTCATCTTAACCGTAACGTCGTTGGAAATCTTTCATAAATTCGGCCAACGCGTTCACACCTTCAAGCGGCATCGCATTGTAAATGCTGGCGCGCATACCACCGACGGTTTTATAACCCTTGAGCAGGCACAAGCCCTGCAACTCGGCTTCCAACACAAAGCGGCGGTCCAAGTCTTCGCTTGCAGTTTTGAAGACCACGTTCATTTTGGAACGCGCATCAGGATGAATATCGTTGATGTAAAAACCGCTGCTGCCGTCTATCGCCTCATACAAGGTTTGCGCCTTCATTCGATTGACCGCTTCAATTTTTTTCACACCTCCCTGCGTTTGTAGCCAGCGGAACACCAAGCCCGACATATAAATCGCATAGGTGGACGGCGTGTTGTACATACCGTCGCGGTTGATGTGCGAACGGTAGTTGAACACATCGGGAATATCGTTCGGACAACGCTCCAGCAAATCCTCGCGGATAATGACCACGGTCGCACCGGCAGGACCGATATTTTTTTGTGCGCCGGCATAAATCAGGCCGTAATCGGACACATCAAACTCACGCGACAAAATCTCGCTGGACATATCGCACACCAGCGGCGGCAGGCCGTCTGAAAGTTTGGGGACGTTTTGATACTGCAAGCCGTTTACGGTTTCATTAATCGCAAAATGAACAAACGCAGAATTCGGGTTGACATCCCAATCCTCAACCGCAGGCAGGTTTTTATAGGCATATTGCTCGCCGCCATGCGCAGCCAAACGGATTTCGGCATTGCTCAAACGGCTCATCTGTTCATAGGCAATACGGCTCCAGTTGCCCGTTACCACCGCGTCGGCAGTCGCAAAACCGTGCGCCAAATTCATGGCCACCATATTGAATTGCGTGGTCGCACCGCCCTGTAAAAACAGGATTTTATAGTTGGACGGAATATTCAAAAGCTGGCGCAAGTCTTGTTCGGCATGATGCAGAATACTCAAAAACATATCCGAACGGTGGCTCATCGCCATCACGGGGAAACCCGTACCGTTGTAGTCGAGCATTTCCTGTTGCGCGGTACGCAATACGGCTTCCGGCAATACGGCAGGACCTGCGGAAAAATTATAAATCGGGTGTACGGACATAGCGGCCATCTTTCTTATTCGGAGGGTATGAAGAAATTGTAGAACCGCCTTGCACATTGTGCAAGCATGAAAAATCAGGAAATCCAAGGCCGTCTGAAAACAAAGCAATACCAATTCTTTGTTTTCCAAAATAATTTCAGAAACACCATATCAAAACTTGTCAACAATTCCCTTTTCAGACGGCCTCACCCCTCCCCTTTACATTTAAGCAATCACTTCAAAAAATCCACGCCAAATCAACGCTTTTCTTTTATCTGGAAAACAGTTATAATAGGCCAATTTTTCAAATCACACGAAAAATGGCCGCGCGGCCATTTTTTTGTTTATGTACTTCTGGAGAAGCATGGATATTCAAAGCATTCTTGATAAAACCCTGCCCGGCTTGGGCTACGAGCTGGTCGATTTCGAACTGACCGCGCAAGGCGATTTGCGCATTTTTATTGATAAAGAAGGCGGCATCACCGTCGAAGACTGCGCCACTGTCAGCAACCATCTGAGCCGCGTGTTCATGGTTGAAGACATCGACTACAGACGCTTGGAAATCTCCAGCCCGGGCCTTGACCGGCCGTTGAAAAAAGCCGCCGACTTCGTGCGCTTTACCGGCCAGAACGCCAAAATCAAAACACGCCTGCCGATTGATGGTCAGAAAAACTTCATCGGCCGCATCGAATCTTGCGAAAACGACATTGTTACCGTCTCTTTCGACGGCAAAACTGCCCAAATCGAATTGAGCAACATCGACAAAGCCCGTTTGCGCCCCGAATTTAAATTTTAAAAACCGATTACTTGGAGATTCTAGAAAATGAGTCGCGAAATGTTACAGCTGGCCGAAGCGCTGGCAAGTGAAAAAAACGTTGAAACGGAAGTCGTATTCAAAGCCCTTGAATTCGCCCTCTCTACTGCCGCCAAGAAAAAAGCCGACCGCGAGCACATGGACGTGCGCGTCGAAATCGACCGCGATACCGGCGAATACCAAACCTTCCGCCGCTGGCTGATTGTTGCCGATGAAGACTACACCTACCCCGACGTAGAAAAAACCATCGAGGAAATCCAAGAAGAAAT
>NZ_JBQCXF010000441.1:0-2473 GCF_051956635.1 Neisseria sp. P0022.S010
TTCGCATTCTAACCGCAAAATCTGTTTATGCCTCAAATTCTTACATTCCGATTTCAGCAATCATTCCCAACATTAATCATTTGCACATCATCATGAATTATTTTAATATACGCCACCTTACCCACAGACCGTCTGAAAACACATGGACTCTATTATCGAATTGCGTCATCTTAAAACCTTGCTGGCTTTAGAAGAAACCGGCAGCGTTTCCCTTGCCGCCAAACGAGTTTTCCTGACCCAATCCGCCCTGTCGCACCAAATCCGCTCCTTGGAAAATTATTACGAAACGCCGTTGTTTGAACGTAAATCTACACCTTTGCGCTTCACTCCGGCCGGTATGCGCCTGCTGCAACTGGCGCGCGAGCTGTTGCCGCAGGTTGCCGCCGCCGAACGTGATTTGGTGCGGATTATCGAAGGCGAAGCCGGCGAACTCAGGCTTGCCGTCGAATGCCACACCTGCTTTGACTGGCTGATGCCTGCCATGGGCGAGTTCCGCCCGTTATGGCCGCAAGTTGAATTGGACATCGTTTCCGGCTTCCAAGCCGATCCGGTCGGCCTGCTGCTGCAGCACCGCGCCGACCTCGCCATCGTTTCCGAAGCCGAGCCGATCAACGGTATCAGCTACCACCCTCTGTTTGCCTATGAAATGGTCGGCATCTGCGCAGAAGACCACCCGCTTGCCGACAAAGACGTTTGGGAAGCGGAAGACTTTATCGACGAAACCTTGATTACTTATCCCGTCCCCGACGAAATGCTGGATTTGCCCAAAAAAGTGCTGCTGCCCAAAGGCATTAATCCGCCGCGCCGCCATAGCGAGCTGACCATCGCCATTATTCAACTGGTTGCCAGCAAACGCGGCATCGCCGCCCTGCCCTATTGGACGGTCATGCCGTATTTGGAAAAAGGCTACGTCGTCCACCGCAAAATCACTTCAGACGGCCTGCAAAGCAAACTTTATGCCGCCATTCGTACGGAAGATGCCAACAAAGGCTATCTGGACAACTTCTGCCAAATCACGCATGACCGCTGTTTTGCCGACTTACCGGGTTTGAGCGAATTGGAAATGTAAACTTGAAACAATCAAAAGGCCGTCTGAACAATTTTCAGACGGCCTTTTTTAATACATACAAAAATTTCACTGCTTCTATTCGGATTCATCCGAACCCAAACACGCCGACAAATCGATTTCAGACGGCCATGTTTTATCAGGAGCGACCCGAATATCGAAATGCTCGCCGCGATAGTCGAAAACCAAACGCCAAGCGTGCAGAAACAGATGTTCCGCCTCATCGCCGCCATACAGCGTATCGCCCAAAATCGGACTACCTATGCTTTTCATGGCCACGCGTAGCTGATGGGTTTTGCCGGTAAACGGTTGCAACACAAACAGGCGCAAACCGGGCTTCAGGCTTTGGCTGCTGAAACGGGTAACGGCAGAATTATCCTCGTCACGCGTCAGCTTCCATGTACCGCGCCGCGAACGCGCCATACCGCCTTTCACCCAGCCCTGCTTTTTCGCCGGCTTGTGCGTACCGAGTGCCAAATAAGTTTTACGCATGGCTTTCTCGGCAAACTGCGCCGACAAAGCCGCCGCACTGTCGCGGTTTAACGCAAACAGCAACAGGCCGCTGGTGGCTTTATCCAAACGGTGAACCAGCCACACGCGCTCAACGCCGAGCTGCTGCGCCAGCGAAGCAGTCAGGCAAACATCCCCTTCCGATTCGCTGTGCACCGATACGCCGCAAGGCTTATTAATGACCACAAAGTCTTTGTGTTCAAAAACAATGTCCCACATTTCAGACGGCCTTCAACACGATACCGTCGCCAAGCAGGGTCAAAATACCCAGCAGGCAGAACAAGATACATGCGGCAATACGCACTGCTTTGGCCGGAATTTTGCGCATCAGCATTTCGCCCAAATACACGGCAGGCACAGAAGCAATCATCAAACCGGCGATACTGCCGACCACGACAAGCAGGATAGATTGGTATTTTGCCGCCAAAAGAACTGTCGCAATTTGCGTTTTATCGCCGATTTCCGCCAAGAAAAACAGGACGACCGTTGCCGTAAATGCACCGTATTTCAGCCACTTGCTGTCAGGGTCTTCGTCTTTGTCCGGCAACAGCAGCCATAATCCAACCGCAATAAAGCTGCCGCCGACCAGCCATTTCATGACTTCGGGCGAAATAGCGGATGCCAGCCAGACACCGAGTGCGGCTGAAACAAGATGGTTCAACAGGGTTGCAATAAAGATACCGGCAACAATCGCGTTTTTGTGGGCAAAACGTGCTGCCAAAAAGAGCGCCAGTAATTGCGTCTTATCGCCGATTTCGGCAATGGCAACACCCAGCGTCGAGGAGAAAAAAGCTTCCATGATTTAAGATACTCAACCGAAAAGCGGGCAAACAAAAAGCGCTGTGCATACCGCCCGCAAGGGTATGGACAACGCTTACGTCTTGCCTGTCTTCCGAT
>NZ_JBQCXF010000442.1:0-2470 GCF_051956635.1 Neisseria sp. P0022.S010
TTCGCATTCTAACCGCAAAATCTGTTTATGCCTCAAATTCTTACATTCCGATTTCAGCAATCATTCCCAACATTAATCATTTGCACATCATCATGAATTATTTTAATATACGCCACCTTACCCACAGGCCGTCTGAAAACACATGGACTCTATTATCGAATTGCGTCATCTCAAAACCTTGCTGGCTTTAGAAGAAACCGGCAGTGTTTCCCTTGCCGCCAAACGGGTTTTCCTGACCCAATCCGCCCTGTCGCACCAAATCCGCGCCTTGGAAAATTATTACGAAACGCCGTTGTTTGAACGCAAATCCACACCTTTGCGCTTCACTCCGGCCGGTATGCGCCTATTGCAACTGGCGCGGGAGCTGTTGCCGCAGGTTGCCGCCGCCGAACGTGATTTGGTTCGGATTATCGAAGGCGAAGCCGGCGAACTCAGACTTGCCGTCGAATGTCACACCTGCTTTGATTGGCTGATGCCTGCCATGGGAGAGTTCCGCCCCTTATGGCCGCAAGTTGAATTGGACATCGTTTCCGGTTTCCAAGCCGATCCGGTCGGGCTGCTGCTACAACACCGCGCCGACCTTGCCATCGTTTCCGAAGCCGAGCCGCTCAACGGCATCAGCTACCGCCCTCTGTTTGCCTATGAAATGGTCGGCATCTGCGCAGAAGACCACCCGCTTGCCGACAAAGACGTTTGGGAAGCAGAAGACTTTATCGACGAAACCCTGATTACTTATCCCGTCCCCGATGAAATGCTGGATTTGCCCAAAAAAGTGCTGCTACCTAAAGGCATTAATCCGCCGCGCCGCCACAGCGAGCTGACCATTGCCATTATTCAGCTGGTTGCCAGCAAACGCGGCATCGCCGCCCTGCCCTACTGGACGGTCATGCCGTATTTGGAAAAAGGCTATGTCGTTCATCGAAAAATCACTTCAGACGGCCTGCAAAGCAAACTTTATGCCGCCATTCGTACGGAAGACGCCAACAAAGGCTATCTGGACAACTTCTGCCAAATCACGCATGACCGCTGTTTTGCCGACTTGCCGGGCTTGAGCGAATTGGAAATGTAAACTTAAAACAATCAAAAGGCCGTCTGAACAATTTTCAGACGGCCTTTTCAATACACAAAAATTTCACTGCTTCTATTCAGATTCATCCGAACCCAAACATGCCGACAAATCGATTTCAGACGGCCATGTTTTATCGGGAGCAACCCGAATATCGAAATGCTCGCCGCGATAGTCGAAAACCAAACGCCAAGCGTGCAGAAACAGATGTTCCGCCTCATCGCCGCCATACAGCGTATCGCCCAAAATCGGACTGCCTATGCTTTTCATGGCCACGCGCAGCTGATGGGTTTTGCCGGTAAACGGTTGCAACACAAACAGGCGCAAACCGGGCTTCAGACTTTGGCTGCTGAAACGGGTAACGGCAAAATTATCCTCGTCTCGCGTCAGCTTCCATGTACCGCGCCGCGAACGCGCCATACCGCCTTTCACCCAGCCCTGCTTTTTCGCAGGCTTGTGCGTACCGAGTGCCAAATAAGTTTTACGCATGGTTTTCTCGGCAAACTGTGTCGATAAAGCCGCCGCGCTGTCGCGGTTGAGCGCAAGCAGCAACAGGCCGCTGGTGGCTTTGTCCAAACGGTGAACCAGCCACACGCGTTTAACGCCGAGCTGCTGCGCCAGCGATGCGGTCAGGCAAACCTCCCCTTCCGATTCGCTGTGCACCGATACGCCGCAAGGCTTATTGATGACCACAAAGTCTTTGTGTTCAAAAACAATGTCCCACATTTCAGACGGCCTTCAACACGATACCGTCGCCAAGCAGGGTCAAAATACCCAGCAGACAGAACAAGATACATGCGGCAATGCGCACTGCTTTGGCCGGAATTTTGCGCATCAGCATTTCGCCCAAATACACGGCAGGCACAGAAGCAATCATCAAACCGGCAATACTGCCGACCACGACGAACAGGATAGATTGGTATTTTGCCGCCAAAAGAACCGTCGCAATCTGCGTTTTATCGCCAATTTCCGCCAAGAAAAACAGGACGACCGTCGCCGTAAATGCGCCGTATTTCAGCCACTTGCTGTCAGGGTCTTCATCTTTATCCGGCAGCAGCAGCCACAATCCGACCGCAATAAAGCTGCCGCCGACCACCCATTTCATGACTTCGGGCGAAATAGCGGATGCCAGCCAGACACCGAGTGCGGCTGAAACAAGATGGTTCAACAGGGTTGCGACAAAGATACCGGCAACAATCGCGTTTTTGTGGGCAAAACGTGCTGCCAAAAAGAGCGCCAGCAATTGCGTTTTATCGCCGATTTCGGCAATGGCAACGCCCAGCGTCGAGGAGAAAAAAGCTTCCATGATTTAAGATACTCAACCGAAAAGCGGGCAAACAAAAAGCGCTGTGCATACCGCCCGCAAGGGTATGGACAACGCTTACGTCTTGCCTGTCTTCCGAT
>NZ_JBQCXF010000443.1:0-2460 GCF_051956635.1 Neisseria sp. P0022.S010
CAAAAAGAGCCTGTATAAAACAGGCTCTTTTTCAGACTAATCTTAAGTCAGATTAGAATTTGTGACGCAGGCCAACAGTACCAGCAGTTTTCTCGTATTTGTAGTCGCCTTTGCCTTCTTTCAACCAACCGGCAGACAGCAGGGCAGAAGTGCGTTTAGAGAAGTCGTAGTCAGCACCAACGATAACTTGGTTGTACGCGCTGTTCTCTTGTTTCACGCCGTTTTCTTTAGCTTTGAAACCGTGAGCGTAAGAAACACGAGGAGTTACGTTACCAAAGCGGTAAGCAGCAGTTGCACCAACTTCAGTACGTTCGTTTTTCTTAGCATTTGCGACATCTTTTTTGAAGCCTTCGTATTGACCTACAACAGCAACCATCAGGTTGTCAGCATCGTAACCAGCAGTCAGACGGTGTGCTTGGTGATCTTTGTAAGTACCAGCAGTCAAGGTAGTGTTGCCGTTGAATGTATCCAAGTAGCCAGCATCCAAGACAGCATGTTTAGCGAAAGAACCAGCGTAGCGACCGAAGAAGCCAGAGTTTTCGTAGTTCAGACCCAAATCGTAAGATTCACGGCTTTTCACAGCGTGATCGTATTTATCGCTAGGATTAGCATTGTCGCGAGGTTGGTATTGTACGCTTGCGCTGAAACCACCAAACACAGGAGTATCGTAACGTACAGATACTTTGCGACCATCTACACGTTTGATTTTACCCAGTTGCAGAGTGTCTGCGTTAGCATCACTAGACTCCCAAGGGTCGAAGCTGTCGCTGCTTTCGTTCAGAGCAGTATCCAAGTTACCGACACGAACTTTACCGAAACCACCTTCCAAACCCAAGAAAGATTCACGGTTTGCGAAACCAGAGTCACCACCGGCGATAGAAGTTCTTTGTTCAACTTGCCAGATAGCATTCAGGTTGCTACCCAAGTGTTCGTGGCCTTTGAAACCGATACGAGAGCCGAAGTCAGCAATCTCAGTAGCAGTTTTAGAAGAAGTCTTACCCTCTTTTACTTTAGAAACTTCCACGCCAGCTTTGATTTGACCGTACAGAGTCACATCAGCCATAGCTGCAACAGGCAAAGCCGCCAGAGTCAGGGCAATCAGGGATTTTTTCATTGCTGTATTCCTTTTCTATTGTGAAGAAATAACTTAAGCAGACCGGATAATCCGCTTAGGCTTACTTTATCGCTGGAATCAGCGATTCCATGACTGTCACTATAATTGTTCCTCTCTAAAAAAACAAACTTTATTCAACTCCCCCCACTACCGCAGAAACCAAATAAAGGTAGAGACAACCCCAAAAGTAGAAATTTATTATTTAAAATCAATGATCAATTTATTCAAAACCAACTGTGCATTTTTACAACACTTTATCAATTTACACATCAATCACGCTATTTTGTTGCTTTTATACCAACAATCCGCAATTAGGCCGTCTGAAAACCATTACCTAGAACGCTCATCCACTCGGGTAACGATAGTTGCGTCACTCCAAACTCATCAGGATAGTCAACACCTGTTAAATACAGGCCATCTGACATAAAAGTTGGCGGAGCCTTCAATCTACTTTTTGCATGAAAGACCGACTCAAACTCATCTACACTAATTCTGCCACTACCCACATACACCAATGCACCCATAATATTGCGCACCATATGATGCAAGAATGCATTTCCATGCAAATCAAGGCACAGATAGCGAGAAGTTCCACTAATACTTGTCCTATATAGCGTTTTCACAGGGGATTTCGCCTGACATTCAGCCGCTCGAAAACTGGAAAAGTCATGCTCCCCCTCCAATAAGGTAGCAGCCTGCCTCATCAGATTTAAATCCAATTTCAAATGCGTCCACCCTACTCTGCCAACCAATAATGGAGAACGAACCGGTGAGGATTCCAATAAATAACGATAATGGCGGCCATAAGCATCAAATCGGGCATGGAAATGAGGTGCAACTTTTTGTGCAACCAACACAGCAACACCATCAGGCAAATGTGCATTGACACCCCGCACCCATGCTTGCTCCGGACGGCTTACTGATGTATCAAAATGCACCACCTGTGCAGTTGCATGCACACCCGTATCCGTCCTTCCCGCAACAATAGTATTAATTTGCTCCCCCGCTATTGAAGACAATGCCTGCTCTAAGACCGTCTGAACAGTCGGCAAATCTCCCGCCTGTTTTTGCCAACCATAAAAACGGCTACCATCATAAGAGAGGGTCAAAGCCCAACGTTGCATCAGATGCCCTGTTGTATTTGCTTGTTCAGTCATTTCTTATACTTCTTGTAAATTGATATTGTTGCCTACGTTCAAGCAACAAATATTAAAAAGGCGTGATCAACACACGCCTCCATTATGTATTTCAGACGGCCTTCATCTTCAACCATCAGATAAAGCTGAAATCTTACCCAACCAATAATAGACTCAGCCAAAATCTTGCTTTTTAATTTACCATAAAAA
>NZ_JBQCXF010000444.1:0-2459 GCF_051956635.1 Neisseria sp. P0022.S010
AGCTTTTGGTTTCCAAACAAGGAAATATGGTGGGAAAAATGTAATAGGCTTTAAAGGAATATTTGTAGTATCAGATGAAAACGGGCAATCTTGAAATAAGTCGCTTATGATTTATGTCTTTTCTTAAGTTGTATAAAAGGCCGTCTGAAAATCAAATAATCCAAAAAGAAAACCGGATTTCCATCAACTGGGAATCCGGTTTGTTTTATTTTCAACTTAGAACGTCAGCCTTACACCGGCGCGGACGGAGCGGCCCGGCAATGGTGCGATATATTTGAGCATGGAGTTTTGCGGTCTTGCGGTACGGTTGGCAAGGTTGCGTGCATCGAGGAACCATTCGGCTGTCGATTTTCCATGTTTGGTGGTATGGCTCATGTACATATCCCACATGGTATAGCCGCCCAAAACAGGCTCTTTGTAGTTGGCAGCCATGTGGCCTGTATGTTTGGCAGGGCGGTAGCGTGTCAGGCTGGTGCCCAGTTGCCAGTTGCCTTTATTCCATGTCAGGCTCGCGCCGTAGCGGGATACGGGCATATTGGGCATGTAATAGCCGTTGTTGCGGACACGGTTGCCATTGCCTAATGTGCTGTTGCGCTCGTCGTCCAAATCGGCGCGGTTGTGTACGAAGTCGCCAAACAGGCGGGCTTCCAATGTGCCGTATTTATTCAGATCAAACCATTGGTTTACCTCCAATTCCACACCGTGAAGCTGGGTATCGCCGGAGCGCCAGTATTTGGTTGGTAGGCGTTGGCCGCCGTCATGTGCGGCATCTACTAGGAAGGTATAGTCTTTAAATTGGGTTTTATACCAGCTTGCACGGAAGCGACCGTCTTTCCAACCGATTTCTCCGTTTACCTCCCAAGTGCCTGCTGTTTCCGGACGCAGGACATCGGCTCCCCAGTGTGATTCGGAAGCCATCAGGGCATAGTGATCGCCACCTGCATACAACTCGTTGACTTCAGGGGCGCGTTGTGAACGGCTGTATCGTGCGCCTAGTTTTAAGAAGTCAAACAAATCTACGCCTAAGCCTGTATGATAGTGGTTCAAGCTGTATTTCAGACGGCCCCTCTCTTCCAATCCTTTAACGGTCGAGCTATTGCGTCCAGGTTTGTAATCACCGATGTCGACCGAGTGGCGGACTTCGCCATGTCGCCAACCCAAAGATGCATTCCAGTTTTTCCACTTGAAGTTTTCCAAAGCGAAAATGCCGTATTCTTTGCTGTCGGTATCGGGCAGGTAGGCATAGTTTCCGGTGCGTTTGCCGTTGATGCCTGAAGATTCGGTGCTGCGCTGTTTCCAATCTGCGCCCAATGTACCTTTCAACCAAGAACCTGCTTTGTGGTTGAACTCCAAACGGCTTTGGAAAGTTTTGCTGTCCAAAGTTTGCATTTTGGTGTCGCCCAAGTATTCGGATGTTGGATTTTGCGTATAGGCGGCTTGAAATTTGATGTTTTCAATCCATGGCGTCAATGGCCGGTACATGGCTTCTGCCTGCCAACGGGTTTGTTGGGCGCGTACGGAAGCGTATTCGCGTACCGGTGCTTTGCGGGTACCGCTGTGGTGGTGGCCTGATTCGGAAAAATTGTAATAGCCAAAGCCTGCAATACCGGATTTGCTCAAGAAGCGGCTGACGGATACGCCGGCATAGCTGCGTTCACCGATATGGCTCAGGCCAAAAGCAAAGTTTTGATTGCTCAAATGGCTGTTTTTCAGACGGCCTTTTTCAACAGGCATATCGTCTTTCATGGCATTGATGACTTTATTTCTAAAGTTTGGGCTGCCGTCATAAAGCGGATTTTCTACCCAATCGCCCCAGGATGGTTTGTTTAATTTGTACAATTCAGATTCATCAGGTTCCGAGCCGTCGTTATAACGTTTCCATTGTTCAATGAAAGCCGGAATGTCTTTCGCGACATAACGGTAATAGCCTTTGTTTAAGGTTTCGGTAATGTCGGGCGTAACCTGACATGCCCACATCAGGCGAGAACTAGAAATATTGGCATGATCGTAACAGGCGGCCGGTTTGGAATCGCCCGGAATACGGTAATCATTGGCATGAGTGTCTGCACCCGACAAATGCCAAGCCACATTGCCGACTTTGCCGTTTAATTTGAACGCTGCGACACGCGGCGTATTGTAGCCGCCGCTGACTTCGACTTTGCCGTTTAAATCTTTTTCAGGCAGTGCTGTGGCAATCACGCCGGTATCGACGTCAACTGCGCCGCCAATCGCGTTGCCGCCATACAAGACTGCTGCCGATGATTTTAAAACGGTAATCTTTTCCGCTATGAACGGATTGACCATCAGCGGCAAATCGGGGCTGACAGAAGCGGCATCCGAAATACCCAAACCATTTTCACTGACATATACGCGCGAGCCGCTCAAGCTGCGGATTTGCGGTACGCCGGTATTGGGGCCGTAAGCATTGTTTTGAACGCCGGAGACTTGTTCCACAGTCT
>NZ_JBQCXF010000445.1:0-2456 GCF_051956635.1 Neisseria sp. P0022.S010
TTTTGTGCCAAAGCGAATTTGAGGAAGTCTTGACGGAAATCGGACATTTGGGTTCTCCCGAAAGATGTTGATTTATCAAAGAAACGATTATAAAGGATTCATGCGGAAAAATCAGGCCGTCTGAAAACAGGTTCAACCCTGCTTTTAACCGACAAGGCGTCATTGCCGTCTTATCTCGGCAATCAAAACGGATTATTCCCGATGATACGGATGGTTGTGCAAAATCGAAACGGCGCGATAAAGCTGCTCGGTCAATAAAACGCGCACCATGCCGTGCGGTAAGGTCAGGCTGGAAAGGCGCATCATCATGTTTGCCTGCTGTTTCAAACGGTCAGTCATGCCGTCTGCGCCGCCGATAATAAAGCAGACGTGTTCGCCGTTTTGCTGCCAGCTTTTTAAATGTTGCGCCAATTCGACCGAAGTCGGCGCTTTGCCGCGCTCGTCCAATACCACCAAAAACGCGCCCTGCGGTATGGCTTCCAACAGGCGTTTTTCTTCAGCCGCCATACCCTGAGCCGCATTCACACCCGCGCCGCGTTTCTCTGGCTTGATTTCTTTCAGCGCATAATTGACATCGCGCCCGAAGCGTTTGGCGTACTCGCTGACGGCTTCATCCACCCAACGCGGCATTTTCGTGCCGACAGCCAAGACGGTGATATTCATGGAGTATCCTTTTGTTATCGAATTGTCGGTTGGGGATTATGGTCAAGCAAGTTCTTAACCTTTTCAAACCATGAGCCAATACCCACCTCAACCGACTGAAAATAAAAGGCCGTCTGAAAGCCGAATGTATCCCGTTCGGCTGTTTCAGACGGCCTTTCAATGATTAGCAGTGAACCAGTGTACCTTCGTTTTCGCCGGTTACCACGCGTTTGAGCGAGCCTTCTTTAGCAATGCCGAATACCACGATATTGAGCTTGCGTTCTCGGCAGAGGGCGAAAGCGGTGGCATCCATCACTTTGAGGTTTTTCAACAAGGCTTCGTCAAAAGTAATGGTTTCGTAGCGTGTTGCAGATGGATCTTTTTTCGGGTCTGCGGTGTACACGCCGTCCACGTTGGTGGCTTTGAGCATCACGTCGCAGTTCATTTCCGCGCCGCGCAATGCGGCGGCAGTATCGGTCGTGAAGAACGGGTTACCGGTACCGGCGGCGAAAATCACGACTTTGCCTTCTTCCAAATATTGAATGGCTTTAGGACGGGCGTAAGTTTCAGCGATTTGCTGCATGGAAAGTGCGGATTGTACGCGCGCTTTGATGCCCAAAGTTTCAAATGCGTCTTTGAGTGCCAACGCGTTCATTACGGTTGCCATCATGCCCATGTAGTCGGCAGTGGCGCGGTCCATGCTGCCTGCTTGGGCGGATACGCCGCGGAAAATGTTACCGCCGCCGACAACAATACCGACTTGCACGCCCATTTTAACGACTTCGGCAATTTCGCCGACAGTTTGAACGATGGTATCGTGATTGATGCCGAACGGATCGGAACCCATCAGGGATTCACCGGAGAGTTTCAGTAATACGCGTTTGTATTTGATTTGCTGTGTCATGGGATACCTTGCTTTCTTGAATGTCGTCGGTCGGAGTTTGGGCCGTCTGAATTTTCAAACGGTCGGATTACAATGATATGGTGTGTCGTTCTATTATTGTTTTGTTTTCAGACGGCCTTTATATTCAGTCGTCTTAAAATAGGTACCGTAAACGGTTTTCTCAAAAAAAAGCACCCTGATTCGTTTGGAATCTAGGTGCTTTCTTTTTCATAAGTGCCTTACACTTTAGCAGCGGCAGCAACTTCGGCTGCGTAGTCAACAACGGCTTTCTCGATACCGTCGCCTACTTTGTAGCGTACGAAGCTAATCACTTCAGTGCCGTTTTCTTTAGCGAATTGGGCAACAGTTTGGTCAGGGTTCATCACGAACGCTTGGCCGTTCAGAGTGATTTCAGCCAAGAATTTGCGGATACGGCCTTCAACCATTTTAGCGGCGATGTCGGCAGGTTTACCGGAAGCGATAGCTTGTTCGGTGTAGATGTGGCGTTCTTTTTCAACGGTTTCAGCATCTACTTCGGCTTCGCTTACGCATTGTGGTTTGGCGGCAACGATGTGCATACCGATTTTGCGTGCTACGTCTTCAGAGCCTTTGAACTCAACCAATACGCCTTCGGTAGCCAAAGCACCGTGGATGTAGGCAACCAGTTGGTTGGCAGTGTCGATCACTTGGAAGCGGCGAACAGACATGTTTTCGCCCAATTTAGCGATGATGGCTTTGCGTTCTGCTTCAACCAGTTCACTCAGTTCTTCAACAGAAGCCGGTTTTTTCTCGGCAGCAGTTTTAGCAACGAAGTTGGCAAATTCTACGAAGCCGGCGTCTTTAGCAACGAAGTCGGTTTCGCAGTTTACTTCAACCAATGCGCCGACATTGCCGTTGATCGCGTAAGCCAATACGCCTTCGGCAGCAGTAC
>NZ_JBQCXF010000446.1:0-2453 GCF_051956635.1 Neisseria sp. P0022.S010
GTTTATATATATACTATCAAATCCCTTACAATACCCAAATTCACAATCAACAATAAGGAAAACTCATGTTGCCCGAATCAGCCCTTGCCGAAATGTACCCTGTAATCATGACCCCCAGCCATGACGGCAAATATTTCCACAACTACACCCTCTCACTTCTGAACATCGTCCACACCAACGCCTCGCACGGCCTGCCGCTTCAAGTAATGATGCAACGCGGCGAAAGCCTGATTACGCGCGCGCGCAACAACTGCGTGGCCAGATTTTTGGAAAACAAAGAATGGACGCATTTATTCTGGATTGACTCCGATATCGGCTTCTCTCCCGATTCATTCTACCGCCTGCTTTTGGCAGACAAAGACGTTGTAGCAGGCATTTATCCGCTCAAACGCGAAAATTGGCCTGAAGAAGGTGTTCCGGCCGGCACGACCCAAGCCGACTTCGAGCGCATGTACACTTCTTATACCGTCAACACCAGCGAAAAAAATGAAAACGGTGAAATCGTACTGAAAGTCGATGAAGACGGTTTTATGAAAGTTCATGATGCGCCAACCGGCTTTATGGTTATCAAGCGCAGCGTATTTGAAAAAATGATGGCAGCCTACCCCGAGTTGAACTACATCTCCGACAGTGACTACAACAGAGAAGACAAAGGCCTGCATTACCGATTCTTCGACTGCATGGTTGATCCGGAAAGCAAACGCTATCTGTCCGAAGACTACACCTTCTGCCACCTCTGGCGTCAAATCGGCGGCGACGTATACGTCGACGTACAATCTAACCTGACCCATCAAGGCGCAAAAGTGTATCGCGGCTCGTTTGCCGAATCCCTGCAAACCAATATTGCCAATGCCGTATTTGCCCCGAAAGGCACGCCGATGCGCCTCGAACTGGCTGCACCGTTGCACGCCAATCCGCGCGGCGCAGAATAAGATTGGCCGACAGGCAGGCGGGACACTTTAATTCTGCCTGTCTGCCACCATATAACGCCTATCGTTTTCTTTTCAGACGGCCACAAGGCCGTCTGAATCCATCTTATTCAGGAGAAACCATATGAGCGACAACGTCCTGCTCCACTTGGGCGAAGAACCCCGTTTCGACCAAATTAAAACCGAAGACATCAAACCCGCCCTGCAAACCACCATCGCCGAAGCGCGCGAACAAATCGCCGCCATCAAAGCGCAAACGCATACCGACTGGGCCAACACCGTCGAAAAACTGACCGATATTACCGAACGCGTCGGCCGCATTTGGAGCGTGGTTTCCCATCTCAACTCCGTGGTCGATACGCCCGAGCTGCGTGCCGTATACAACGAATTGATGCCTGAAATCACCATTTTCTTCACCGAAATCGGTCAAGACATCGAGTTGTACAACCGCTTCAAAATCATCAAAAATTCTGCCGAATTCAACACCCTCTCCCAAGCGCAGCAAACCAAGCTCAACCACGACTTGCGCGACTTCGTCCTCAGCGGTGCCGAATTACCGCCCGAACAGCAGGCAGAATTAGCGCAACTGCAAACCGAAGGCGCGCAACTGGGTGCCAAATTCGCACAAAACGTCCAAGACGCGACCGACGCTTTCGGCATTTACTTTGACGATGCCGCGCCGCTTGCCGGCATTCCCGAAGACTCCATCGCCATGTTTGCCGCCGCCGCGCAAAGCGAAGGCAAAACAGGCTACAAAATCGGCCTGCAGATTCCACACTACCTCGCCGTTATCCAATACGCCGACAACCGTGAACTGCGCGAACAAATCTACCGCGCCTACGTTACCCGTGCCAGCGAATTGGCTGACGAAGGCAAATTCGACAACACGGCCAACGTCGAACAAACGCTTGCAAACGCGCTGAAAACCGCCAAACTGCTCGGCTTCAAAAACTACGCCGAGCTGTCGCTGGCCACCAAAATGGCGGATACACCCGAACAGGTTCTGAATTTCCTGCACGACCTTGCCCGTCGCGCCAAACCGTTTGCCGAAAAAGACTTTGCCGAAATCAAAGCCTTTGCACGCGAGAGCCTGAATATCGAAGATCCGCAATCTTGGGATTTGAGCTACGCCGCCGAAAAACTGCGCCAAGTCAAATACGCCTTCAGTGAAACCGAAGTGAAAAAATACTTCCCTATCAGCAAAGTATTGGCAGGCCTGTTTGCCCAAATCAAAAAACTCTACGGCATCGAGCTGGCTGAAAAAACAGTCCCCGTTTGGCACAAAGACGTGCGCTATTTTGAGCTGAAACAAGACGGCCAAACCATCGGCGGCGTTTACATGGACTTATACGCACGCGAAGGCAAACGCGGCGGCGCATGGATGGACGGCTACAAAGGCCGCCGCCGTTTCGCCGACGGTACGCTGCAACTGCCGACCGCCTACCTCGTCTGCAACTTCACCCCGCCGGTTGGCGACAAAGAAGCGCGTTTGAGCCACGACGAAATCATCACCCTCTTCCACGA
>NZ_JBQCXF010000447.1:0-2448 GCF_051956635.1 Neisseria sp. P0022.S010
GCCTTGAGGGGTTTTGCTTTTGAAATTCAAAAAGTCATTGTCTGCTGGATTGATAAAGAACTGGCTGGTTGCTGAATTCGGATCGCCGGTGCGCGCCATGGCGATGGTGCCGACATTATTTTTCAAGCCGTTGTATGCTTCATTGGTGATGGCTTTATCGGTGGGTTTTTGTACCATATTCTCGGTAAATCCGCCGCCTTGAATCATAAAATTGTCGATAACGCGGTGGAAAATCGTGTTGTCGTAAAAACCTTTTTTGGCGTAATTGACAAAGTTTGCCACGGTTTTCGGCGCTTTGACTTCATCCAGCTCCAGTTGGATGTTGCCCATATTGGTTTCAATCACGGCATGGGTAACCGCTTGCGCTTGCACGGAAAGTGAGAGTGCGAGGGCGCACAGGGTCAGTTTGATGGTTTTTGTCATATGTCTTCTCGAATAATGTATTGTGAAAATGGAATATTAACCTTGTTTCGCGTGAAATCCATAAAAAACATGTAAGATTTTTCAAGCAAAAAACATAAGGCAATCAAATCAGGCCATCTGAAAAGGGATAAAAACCAAATTCTTGCTCTTTATCATTCCCTTTCAGACGGCCTGCTATTACGGTCAAACCGAAATCAGATTAGAAATCCAATTCCGCTTTCAGCCAATAAGTGCGCGGCATGCCGACGACGGCGAAGCTGCGGTCGTATTGGCCGCGCTGAACCTGCCAGTAGTTTTTGTTGAACAGGTTTTCTACCGAGCTGCTGACGGTCAGGGTATTTTTGCCGAGCTTGGTTTTGTAGCGCGCGCCTACGTCAACCAAGGTATAGGATGGGAAGGCGTATTGTTTTTGCGTGTCTTGGTAGGATTTACCGAAGTACGAAACGTTGCCGTTTAAAGTCAAGCCTTTGGCAAACGGGGTATCCCATTCCACGCCTGCTTTGGCAATCACGCGCGGATTGGCGACTTGTACACCGCTAACCAGCATATCGCGCGAATTCGGATAATTCTTCACGGTCGATTGTAGATACATCAGGCCCAAAGACGGACGCAAAGTATTGTTGAGCAAGTTCGCGTAGGTGTTGAACTCAATACCGCGGCTGCGTTCCATGCCTTGCTCGTCTCCGGCTGAACCGCCCAAGGCTTTATACGCTGCGAAGTCTGTTTTGCCGGTGGTAGAACCGCGCCAGTAGCCCGGACGTTTGATTTGGAACGCATTTAACGTGGTCACGAAATTGCCCCAGTTTTTACGCACGCCCACTTCAAACTGACGGCTGACACGCGGTTTGGACATGGTGGTATTGCCGTCATCGTCGGTTTTGATATCCGCAGGCTCCAAGTCTTCCATATAGTTGCCGTAAACGACCAAGTCAGGTTGTGGTACCCATGCAGCCATCAGCATCGGACTGAAGCGTTTGGAATCCCCGCTTTTACCTTCTTTTTTATCGGTATATTCAACCGCTTGGAAACGACCGCCCAAAGTCAGACGGTATTTGTTGTCGGCAAAGCCCAGTGTGTCGGACAAGGCCAAGCTGTTGACTTTGATATTGGCATCCAAGTTTGCTGAGCTTTCCCAGCCTGTCGCGTAATTAGGAACAAAAGAAGCCAGTTGATTTTCAATATTGCCGTTTGCATCAACCTCAACGCGGCTTTTACCTGCAGCCGAACCACGGACAGTCGCACGCTGACGAATGATACGGTCAAAAGCAGTACTCCAGTTATGCGTTACCGGGCCGGTTTCAAATTCGCCGCGCGCGGATAAATTCATACTCAAAGTACGGAAATATTGGTCAGTCAGGCGCGCCGTGCCGGTGTGGTATTGGTTGGCACTTGAGCAGGTTGCGGTTTGACTGCTTGCACCATTTTTACCGCATATGGTCGGAGAAATCAGCGTGCCGTAATAGCGCGCTTTGTTGTAGCCGATACCGCCGGTAATTTGGGCATTTTCAAACGCATCCCATTCAAAGGTCAGCATATTGGTTTGGCCGACGGTATTTTGCCAGTTCCAACTTGGTAGCAAATTCACTTTGCCATCAGGCGCATCAAACAAACGACCATCAGCGTTTTGAATATCCTGCATACGCGCGCGGCCGCCGTTGGTTTTACGTTTGGCGTAGATAGAGTCGAGCGCTACGCGCAGTTTTTCGCCGCGATAATCTGCATTCAAAGCAAATTCTTTGTTGTCCTCGCTGTAACCGTGGCGCGGGGTGTCGCCGTGGCGCAGTTTGCCGTTGGCGCGCACGCCGAATTCTTTGTTTTCGCCGAAGCGTTGACCTAAATCGAACGTACCTTGGGCGCGGTTGTTGCTGAACCAGCCCAAACCGATTTTTCGGTTGCCTTCATCGGCGGCTTTTTTGGTTTCGATATTGACGGAACCGGATACCGCGCCTTCAGGGTCCATGCCGTTTACGGCGGTGGACGCGCCTTTAATCAATTGCGCCGAGCCAACTTGCACGCTGGCAGTAC
>NZ_JBQCXF010000448.1:0-2447 GCF_051956635.1 Neisseria sp. P0022.S010
GGTTTCAGACGGCCTGATTGGTTTAAAGGCTGCTACTTACTATATAAATTAAGTATTAAGCTAGACCTTTATCTTTGGCTTCTTGCAGGCGGGCTTCAAAGCTGCTGAGGTTGACGCCTGCCTGTTCGGCTGCGGCAACTACTTCGGCTACAGATGCGCCGTGTTGCACTTGATGATAACCCCAAAGCAGGGAGCAGCGAGTGCCGGTACGGCAGAAGGCAAGGATAGGAGCCGGAGATTGTTGCAACAGATTTTGGAAGGCTGCAACATCAGCTGCGTTGATTTGAGGCGCAACGACGGGCTGGTGTGAGAATTGGTTGATGCCGGCCTCTTTAAACCAGTTTTGCACTTCGGCAAAAGCCGGTTGGTTTTCTTCTTCGCCGTCCGGGCGGTTGCAGATGATGGTTTGGATGCCGAGACGTACGGCTTCTTGGACATCGGCTTCGGTCAGTTGGGGGGCGATATAGAGGGTGTCGGTCAGTTTACGGATGGGCATAGTTTTTCCTTTCTTTATATTGAGCGGATATGTTGATTTCAGACGGCCTAGGAAGTGGCAGGCCGTTTGAAGTTTTATTTAATGATTGTACAACCAGTTTTCGAGTTGTTGGCGATCGGTAATGTGCAGCAGGGCAGTATTGGCTTCTGCTGCTTGAACTGTGATGCTGGTTTCGCGCAACAGGCCTTGGCGGAAGAAATGGATGGTGGTGCGTGTGCCGATAGGCAGTTTTCCCCACTGCGCTGCAAGGTCGTTGCAGGCATAGCCGCCTAAGGCGATGATTTTGTCTTGCGGGCAGAGTCCGGCATTTTCTGCACTGCCGCCGTTAAATACATGAGTCAGGACGGCATGGTCGCCGTTTTGTTTGAAACGTGCGCCCAAATCGTTGGTGGGGGCAACCGATTGGGGTTCGCTTGCAAATGCTCCGCCATGCTGGCGTGGCAGGGGGATAAAGTCGAGTTTGACACCTACGCTTTGCAGGCATTCTGCGAGCGGAAGGTCTTCGGTGCTGTATAAGGCCGTCTGAAAGAAGGCTTCTAAATCTAAACCGGTCATTTCTTGGCAACGGGATTGCCAGTGTTTTTCGGGTATGCCTTGATGGGTGTCGCACCAGTCGCGATAGTGTTGCTGCATTATACTGTCGAGGGTGTATTTGCCTTGGCTTTTTTCACGGATGATGAGGTCGAGGCAAAGTGCGGCCAGTGCGCCTTTTTGATAGTAGCTAACGATGGCGTTGGGGCTGTTTTCGTCTTGTTTGTAGAACTTGTCCCATGCGCTGAAACTGGATTGGGCAAGTGTTTGTTTCAGACGGCCTTGTGTTTGCTGTACGCGTGTGATGCTTTGTGCAAGCAGGGTAAGGTAGGCTTCGGGACTGATGGTTCTGCTTCGGGCTAGAAAGAGGTCGTCGTAGTAGGACGTAATGCCTTCGAATGCCCAAAGTTGCTCGGTGTAGTTTTCTTGGTCGAGATTGTAAGGTGCGAAGACGGCCGGTTTGATGGATTTGACGTTCCATGCGTGGAAGTATTCATGGGAAAAGAGGCCGAGCAGTTCGGTATAGGCTTTGTCGGCTTCGCCCATATCGTAAGATGGCAGACTGTGGCGGTCGGCGAGTAGGGCGGTGCTGCTGATGTGTTCCAGTCCGCCGTAGAGGTTGTCGCCCAGATGTAGTAGGAAAAGGTATTCGGTAAACGGGGCAGGGGTGGGGAACATCGCCAACTCGGTTTCGCAGATTTTTTGAATATCGGCGAGGAAGCGGGCGCGGTCGAAATCGGGGTAAATACCACTTAATGCAATACGGTGGGGGATGCCTTGTGCTTCAAAGTCGAGGAATTCGATGATGCCTGTTTCAACGGGGTGATCAATAAGCTCGGTATATGAGGCCGTCTGAAAAGTGGTCGCCGAAATTTGGGGCAGGGTTGTGGCTATCTGCCATGTGTGTGGCAGGGTAGGAAATTCGACTTGGTGCGGTTGTTCCTCTTGTCCGTGTACTTTTAAGAAGAGGCACGCGCCATCGAAAAAGCCGCGCTCGGTACTGAGGAATGAGCCGCGTACAGACAAGTCGAATGCGTAGACGGTGTAGTAAATTTCCCACGCTCCACTGAGGGCAGGGGTTTGCCAATGGTTTTTGCTGGTTTGTGTCAGCGGTTGGGCTTTGCCGTTGCAGCGCGCGCTGATGTGCGTGATGTGGCGGGCAAAGTCACGGATGAGGTAGCTGCCGGGAACCCAGTTGGGTAAGCTGATTTCTGTTTCTGAATCATTGGTTTGAGTGAATGATAAGGTGATGTGCCATTCATGAGACAGAAAGTTGGGAGTAATTTTGTAATTAATCATAGCTATTGGTTAATTTGCTAAAGTTTATTAAGAATAAGGGGGTTTAAGGGGTGGGCTTAATCTATATCAATAAAACTGTATGAAAAAGGGGGCTTGAAAAAAGACCCTGTCCGATTTAATG
>NZ_JBQCXF010000449.1:0-2419 GCF_051956635.1 Neisseria sp. P0022.S010
GAGTTTTCCATCTAATCCTGCATTTTAGCACAGATTATTCAGTAAAAACCTGTTGTTGCGCATATTAGCATAGGCTGATTTTAACCTACAAGCAGGAAATTGTTTTTATTTGATATCATAGAGTTAAGTTTGATTATCGTAAATCGTGGCCATCTGAAAAGCAGGTTTCGCCATTTTTTCTTTCCGTTTTCACGCGCCTGCCGGGTGCGTAAAACGAATAAAAAATGCCTTAAATAAGGTTTCACAATGCCATCAAACTCGCTTTTTTTGCCCGCTCTTTCAGACGGCCTGAAATAAGCGGGCAAATCAAACAGCGTTCTTTTTAAGCCAAAAACTCTTTCAAAAACAGCAAGACGCAGGCGAGTTCGTCGGCGGATTCGCGTTGGGTACCGTTACCGGTATGGCCGCCGCCGTCGGGAGCGTAGAGCCACGATTGCGCGGAGGTTTCGCGCAGTTTGGCGTAGAACTTGAGCGCGTGGGCAGGATGGACGCGGTCGTCGCTGAGGCTGGTGGTAATAAGCGCGGGCGGGTATGGCACGTCGTCTGAAAGATTGTGATACGGCGACAATTCGCCCAGCCAGCGTTTGCAGACTTCGTATTTCTGCGGGTTGCCGTATTCGTCCGTCCAGCTTGCGCCGGCGGAGAGCAGCGGATAGCGGATCATGTCGGTCAACGGCACTTCGCACACCAGTGTGCCGATACTTTGCGGCTCGCGCACGAAGGCGGCGGCGGTAATCAGGCCACCGTTGCTACCACCCTGTAAACCGATGTGTTTGGGCGAACTCATGCCGCGTTCGGACAAATCGCGCACGACGGCCAATAAATCATCAACACTTTTATGTTTGCTGATTCCCTGCGCCGCCTGATGCCAGCGCGGGCCGAATTCGCCGCCGCCGCGGATGTTTGCCAACACAAAGGCATTGCCCTCTTCCAACCAATATTTGCCGACACTGCCCAGATAATGCGGCAATTCAGGAATGCCGAAACCGCCGTAAGCATAAACCAAGGTCGGCGTGTCAGGCGTGGCGTTTTTGCCGACGTGGAAATAAGGAATGCGCTCGCCGTCGGCCGAAGTCGTCCAAAACTGCTGCACGTTGATGCCGTCTGAATCAAACTGCTGCGGCTGACGGCGCATGACGGTCAGTTCCATCACGTTCAAATCCAGCGCAAACAGCGTCAGTGGCGTAGTGAAATCGCTGGCGGCAAGGTAAACCACGTCGCCGCCCCACGGCTGGTCGGTCATTTCCAATGCACCCGAAGGCAGGCGCGGCAACTCGGCTTCCTGCCATTTGCCGTCGGTAAACCGCCACGCTTTCAGACGGCCTTGCACGTTTTCCAGCAGGCTCGCCACCACAAAACGCTTGGTCGTTTCCACGCTCTCCAATGCCTGCGTTTCATCGGGCGCAAACAAAAGCTGCGCTGCACCCAATTCGCCGCGGTTCAATTTTACTGCCACCAATGCGCCACTCGGATAGCTTTGGTTCGCGCGGTTCCAGTCTTTACGCAGCGTCAGCAAAAGATGTCCGGCCAGATAGCCGACCACGTCGCAATCGTTGGGCAGGTTTAACGGTTTCGCTTCGCCTTCGGCTGAGACCTGCAAATAGGTTTTGGTGTAAAAACCGTCAGACGCTTCAATCAAATCAATCGGCGAACCTTGCGGATCGAGATAACGCCACGCGTTCACCATCATGCCGTCTTCGGCAATTTGATACACCGGCAGGCTTTCCTCGAAACTTTTGCCGCGCTCCACCAGCCATACTTCGCGCGGATAGCCCGATTCGGTCAACTGCCGCTCGTCCCAAGCCGGACACACCCACACGCTGTTTTCATCGCGCCACGACACATGGTTTTTCCCCGCCGGAAAATGAAAACCGCCCTCGACCAGACCGCCCGCTTCCAAATCCACTTCCAGCGTATAAGCCGTATCGCCGCCCGACTTGCTCAAGGTCAACAGCGCGCGGTTGGGCTTTTCCACCAAGTGCGACACCCCGCCCAGATACACATCGTCGCCAAGCAGCTCGTCGAAATCCGCCACCGAAAACAAAATTTTCCACTCGGGATAGCCCGAACGGTAAGTCGCCGCGGTACATACGCGGTACACGCCCTTCGGATATTCCGCATCCTGATGAAAATGGTACATCCGCGCACGGTGTTCCTGACAAAACGGAATCTGCCGCGTGTCCTGCAACTGCGCCAAAATGCCGTCAGACAATTCGCGCGCCTTGTCGTTTTCTAAAAAACGCGCACGCGTTTCGGCATGGGCCGCGGCGGCAAACTCTTGCGCTTCGGGAGATTCGAGGTTTTCAAAATGGAGATAGGAATCGGGGTAAGATTTCATAGGAAAGGCCGTCTGAAAGATTGGGAAACGGAATTATAACGTCAAAATCAAAAAAGGCCGTCTGAAACCTGCGTTTCAGAC
>NZ_JBQCXF010000450.1:0-2416 GCF_051956635.1 Neisseria sp. P0022.S010
GAACAATATAATTTTGTGATGAATCAAGTTTATTGTCTGATATGCCCTTAATTGCTTGTCAGTCCCAATATTTTAAAACATAATACTTTTGCCCCCGATGCTGGAGTTTTACTACAAGTACATGATTTGCAAAAAATCTGTCGGGTGTGCAGACCCTGCCAATCAACCTCAAAAAAGGAAGGCCAAGAATGAAAGTAACCAGTTTCGGCGAAGTGCTGTGGGACGATTTTCCAAACGGAAAGGTATTGGGTGGTGCACCCCTGAATGTTACCGTTCGTTTGCAGTCTTTGGGTATCGATACTGCCATCATCAGCCGTCGTGGCGATGATGCCGATGGCGAAGAATTGCTACGCCAGATTCAAAGCAAAAACGTCAACACTGATTATTTGCAGGTTTGTCATGAATGTGCGACCAGCTTGGTGAAAGTACATTTGGATAAGTGTGGCAGTGCGTCTTATGAGATTGTCTATCCTTGCGCGTGGGACAGGATTGCGGTTGATAATGCGGCAATCAAACGTGTGGCAGAATCCGATGCGTTCGTTTTTGGCAGCTTGGCAACCCGTGATGAAGTTTCGCGTAAAAGCTTGGCAGTTTTGCTGAAAGAAGCCAAATTCAAAATTTTTGACGTTAATCTGCGCAAGCCCCATTACGATATTGACCGCTTGTTGGAGACCATGAAACAGTCCGATATGGTCAAACTCAACGATGATGAGTTGTATGAATTGGCTGCGGCTTACGGCTCTCCTTATCACAGTATCGAGCAAAATATCGGCTACCTCGTTGAGCTGACCGGCGTCAAAATCCTTTGCGTGACTTTGGGTAGTCATGGCGCGGTTTTGTATAAGGACGGCGAGTTATACCGCCATTGCGGTTTCCGCGTCAAAGTGGTGGATACTGTCGGCTCCGGCGACAGCTTTCTTGGTGGGTTGACTTACAAACTGCTGAACAATGCGCCTCCTCAAGAAGCCATTGCTTTTGCTTGTGCGTTGGGTGCATTGGTGGCTTCACGCCATGGCGCGACGGCGGATATTTCTTTGGAAGAAATTGAAGCGTTTATGTATCCGGTTTGATGCTTCGATAATAGATATAAAAAGGCCGTCTGAACAACCATTAGATTAGGTTTTCAGACGGCCTTAGTGTTTTCAGGCTTTACCAATAAGTTGTAAAACATTCCAAGTTGGTGTTTTTGGGGCCGCCGCCTTCTTCGGTTGGCGAACCAATCATCATCAGGCCGATGATTTTGTCTTTGTCGGCACACTCAAATGCTTCGCGCAACAATGGGCTGTTGACCCACATGCCCGTAATCCAAACATTGTCGAAGCCTTGAGCAGAAGCAGCCAGTTGTAAAGCATAGGCGGCGCAGCCGGCAGTCAGCATTTGCTCCCATTCAGGTTTGGGTTTTGCCACTTCACGGTTTGGCGTAAATGTAACGCCGATAATCATAGGCGCCATGTTGCCGACGCGTTCGGCTTTTTTCATGGCATCATGGCCGAAGTTGAGTTCGGTAACGGTATTGCTCAACAGCTCGCGGAAACGTTGTAAGCCGGTCTCGCTTTGAATCACAGTAAAGCGGTAAGGGCGCATATTGCCGTGATCAGGTACTTGTGTTGCCGCTTGCAGCATTTGTTCCAGTTGCTTGGCATTGGGTGCAGGAGCAGTCAGTTTTTTGGAAGAGCGACGCGTGGTGAGGAGATTTAAGGCATCCATTTTTATTCTTTCTTGTGAATTCGAATGAGAATAATTATATAGCAGAACGATAAATAAATCAGCAAAGGACTAAGGCCGTCTGAATTAAGGTTTCAGACGGCCTTTGAGTTTTACAGGATACCGTTGTTTTGTGTATTTTCAGTCATCAGTGCTTTGTTGATTTCGTCGGCGGTGTAGCTCTTACCGTTTCCGAATACAAAGCTGTCGACATTATTGTTGGCAATGTCATGGATGGTCAGGGTGTCGCCTGTATCTTTGATGGTTAAGACCCAATCATCGCCGGTTTTCAACTGTAAACCGTATCATCTCTGCCATTTGGGTTTTCAATGATTGTATCGTTGCTGCGGGTTACATGATAAACGTCATCTCCCGACGTGCCTGTTGTTGCTTGTGCAAGGGGGGGCGGCTGCAATTGCTCTAAATGTCGTAATTCAAATTGCACATTGCGGATGCGCATTGCTTTTTCGATTGTCATGATATTTTCTTTAGATATTGATGAGAGTAACAAGGAAGTAAACGTATCCGGCATATGGCCGGTATTGCTTAATTTGTATTGTGTTTAGGCTGTATATACTAGTGCCGAAATTTGATAAAAACAACAGAAACGTTAAGATATGACAATATATAGAGCGCTTTATCAGGCTTTGTCAGCCGTCTATTCCTTTGCTAAATGGCTTTGCCTTGTATGGCTGTTTTGTTTCTTATATAC
>NZ_JBQCXF010000451.1:0-2412 GCF_051956635.1 Neisseria sp. P0022.S010
CTCTAAGGTCATTAAAGTAAACGTTTAAAATAAAACAGTTCGCGGTTGATTATATATATAAACGACCAAAATGTAGAAAGGCCGTCTGAAAAATTTGAAAGAAATTTCAAATTTTTCAGACGGCCTTGATATTTTAAAGATTAAGCTGGTAAATTATGCTTCTTTTGTTTCAACTGCTTTCTGACGCAGGCGCAAGCTCAATTCGCGCAACTGTTTGTCGTCCACCGCATTTGGCGCGTTGGTCAACAGGCATTGGGCGCGTTGGGTTTTCGGGAAGGCAATCACGTCGCGGATGGACTCGGCGCCGGTCATTAGCGTAACCAGACGGTCGAGACCGAATGCCAAACCGCCGTGCGGAGGCGCGCCGAATTTCAGGTTGTCCAAGAGGAAGCCGAATTTTTCCTGTTGCTCTTCGGGACTGATTTTCAGTGCGGCAAAGACTTTTTCCTGTACGTCGGCACGGTGGATACGGATAGAGCCGCCGCCGATTTCCCAGCCGTTCAACACCATATCGTAGGCGCGGGCCAGGCAGTTTTCAGGATCGGACGCCATCAGGTCTTCATGACCGGGCTTGGGCGAGGTGAACGGATGGTGCATGGCTGCCCAGCGGTCGCCGTCTTCGTCGTATTCGAACATCGGGAAATCGATGACCCACAAAGGTTTCCATTCGTCTACGAAGTAGCCGTTGTCTTTGCCGTGTTCCAAACCGACTTTGATACGCAGCGCGCCGATGGCTTCGTTCACGACTTTGGCTTTGTCTGCGCCGAAGAAGATGATGTCGCCGTTTTGCGCGCCAGTACGTGCAATGATTTCTTTCAGGGCGTTTTCAGACAGGAATTTCACGATTGGAGATTGCAGGCCGCTGTCTTCGCCGTTGGAAAGGTTGCTGACATCGTTCACTTTGATGTACGCCAAACCTTTCGCGCCGTAGATGCCGACAAATTTGGTGTATTCGTCGATTTCTTTGCGGCTGAATTTCGCGCCGTTCGGTACGCGCAGGGCAACCACGCGGCCGCCTTTCATGTCGGCTGCGCCGCGGAAGACTTTGAATTCTTCCGTTTTCATCAGGTCGGTCAGCTCGGTGAATTTCAGGTTGATCCGCATATCGGGTTTGTCGGAACCATAGTAGAACATGGCTTCGGCGTAGGGCATACGCGGGAAAACGCCCAAGTCTACGCCCAGTGCGTCTTGGAAGACTTGTTTTGCCATGCCTTCGGTAATGTCCATGATTTCATCTTCGTTCAAGAACGAGGTTTCCAAGTCGATTTGGGTGAATTCAGGCTGGCGGTCGGCACGCAAGTCTTCGTCGCGGAAGCACTTGGTGATTTGGTAGTAACGGTCGAAACCCGCCACCATCAACAGTTGTTTGAACAATTGCGGCGATTGCGGCAGTGCGAAGAACTCGCCCGGATGAACGCGGCTCGGCACGAGGTAGTCGCGCGCGCCTTCGGGCGTGGAGCGGGTCAGCATCGGGGTTTCGATGTCGATGAAGCCTTGCGCGTCCAGATAACGGCGAACGCCCATAGCGACTTGATAACGCAGGCGCAGGTTGCGCTGCATCACTGGACGGCGCAGGTCGATAACGCGGTTGGTCAGGCGAACGTTTTCGCTGATGTTTTCATCGTCGATTTGGAACGGAGGCGTAGCGGCAGCGTTCAAGACTTCGATTTCTTTGGCAAGGATTTCGATTTTGCCGGAAATCATTTTGTCGTTGGTAGTACCTTCTGGACGGTTGCGTACACGGCCGGTAATGCTCAAAACGTATTCATTGCGGGAAGAGTCGGCAGTTGCAAATGCTTCCGGAGTGTCGGGGTCAATCACGACTTGGACAATGCCTTCGCGGTCGCGCAAGTCGATAAAAATCACACCGCCGTGGTCGCGTCGGCGGTGTACCCAGCCTTTGACGGTAACGGTTTGGTCTAAGTATTGCTCGCTGATAAGGCCGCAATAGTTGGTACGCATAAAATCACCTTTTTATATTGTTCAATTTGAAAAAGAAGGAAAGGCCGTCTGAAAAAAGAAGACCTTAATTGTTATGTTCGGTATCACCGTCTTCAGACGGCTTTTGGGCGGGTAGGACTTTAACCGGTAAGTCGTCCGGCATGACCATGCCCAGCGAAATTACATATTTCAATGCCTGATCCACACTCATGTCCAGCTCGCGAACGTCGCTTTTTTTAACCATGATGTAATAGCCGCCGGTCGGGTTGGGTGTGGTTGGGACGTAAACGGAAATATAGTCGTCATCTTGCGGCAGGCTGCCTTTGAGTTTGTCGGGGATATGACCGGAAACAAAGGCTATCGTCCAAATGCCCGGTTGCGGAAAGGGAACCAGTACGGGGGTTTTGAACGAGCGGCTGCTGTCGGAGAGCAGGGATTCGGAAACTTTTTTAACGCTGGAGTAGATGGATT
>NZ_JBQCXF010000452.1:0-2406 GCF_051956635.1 Neisseria sp. P0022.S010
TGGGTTTGTATGATTTATCTGTTCTATTTGCCTAATATGCGGGGCAATCGGGAATTTTAAAGGCCGTCTGAAAATCGGGTTTCAGACGGCCTTGGCTTTTCAATGCTTATTTAGGCTCTTGCGGAACATAGCCTTGTACGGCATCTGCACCGTCGCCGAAGAAGTATTGTTCCATCTGCTGGGCGAGGTATTCGCGTGCGCGGGGGTCGGCAAGGCTTAAGCGGTTTTCGTTGATCAGCATAGTTTGGTGACGGGTCCAAGCCATCCATGCTTCTTGGGAAACGTTTTCAAAAATGCGTTTGCCCAATTCGTTGGGCAGCGGCGGAAATTTCATGCCTTCGGCTTCTTTGCCGAGTTTGACGCAGTGAACCATACGGGTCATGGCGGTTTCCTTATGTGGGGGTTGTAAAGGTTGGTATTTTAGCCGATTGCACGGATAGGGGAAAGCGTGGGTTTCAGACGGCCTGAAACCTTGCTATGATGGTCTTTTCTGTTTATTCAGACAAAGATTATGAACCGCCTCGATACTGCCCGCCGTTATTCCCTTTTTCTCGCTCGCAACCTTGATTCCGGCAAACTCAAGCCTGAAATCTTCCTGCCCATGCTGGATAAGGTTTTGACCGAAGCTGATTTTCAAGCCTTTGCCGACTGGGACAAAATCCGCGCGGAAGAAAATGAGGAAGAATTGGCGCGGCAGTTGCGCGAGTTGCGCCGTTATGTGGTGTCGCAGATTATCGTGCGCGATATAAACCGCATCAGCGATTTGAACGAAGTAACCCGCACGATTACGCTGTTTGCCGATTTTGCCGTCAATACCGCGCTGGATTTTGCCTATGCCTATTATCGGGACATGTACGGCACGCCGATCGGGCGTTATACCAAATCGCCGCAGCATTTGAGCGTGGTGGCGATGGGCAAGGCGGGCGGCTATGAGTTGAATGTGTCTTCCGACATCGATTTGATTTTCGTCTATCCCGAATCGGGCGATACCGACGGCAGGCGCGAACGGGGCAATCAGGAGTTTTTCACCAAAGTCGGGCAGAAACTGATTTCGCTGCTGAACGACATTACCGCCGACGGGCAGGTGTTCCGCGTCGATATGCGGCTGCGGCCGGACGGCGATTCGGGCGCGCTGGTATTGAGCGAAACCGCGCTGGAGCAATATTTGATTACGCAGGGGCGCGAATGGGAACGCTATGCGTGGTGCAAAGGCCGCGTGGTGACGCCGTATCCGAACGACATCAAATCGCTGGTGCGCCCCTTCGTGTTCCGCAAATATCTGGATTACAGCGCGTATGAAGCAATGCGCAACCTGCACCGCCAAATCCGCAGCGAAGTCAGCAAAAAAGGCATGGCGGACAACATCAAACTCGGCGCGGGCGGCATCCGCGAAGTCGAATTTATCGCCCAGATTTTTCAGATGATACGCGGCGGCCAAATGCGTGCGCTGCAATTGAAAGGCACGCAGGAAACGCTGAAGAAACTTGCCGAACTGGGCATCATGCCGTCTGAAAACGTTGAAACCCTGCTTGCCGCCTACCGCTTCCTGCGCGATGTCGAACACCGCCTGCAATACTGGGACGACCAGCAAACCCAAACCCTGCCCTCCTCGCCCGAACAGCAGCAACTGCTCGCCGAAAGCATGGGCTTCGACAGCTATGCCGCCTTTTCAGACGGCCTCAACGTTCATCGGAACAAGGTCAATCAGTTGTTCAATGAAATTTTGAGCGAACCCGAAGAGCAAACCCCCGACAATAGCGAATGGCAGTGGGCATGGCAGGACAAGCCCGACGAAGAAGAGCGGCAAGGCCGTCTGAAAGAACACGGGTTCGATGCCGAAACCATCGCCGCAAGGCTCGACCAAATCCGCAACGGTCATAAATACCGCCATCTCTCCGCACACGCCCAGCCTCGTTTTGACGCCATTGTGCCGCTGTTCGTACAGGCGGCGGCAGAGCAAAACAACCCGACCGATACGCTGATGCGGTTGCTTGACTTCCTCGAAAACATCAGCCGCCGCTCCGCCTATCTCGCCTTTCTCAACGAACATCCGCAAACCTTGGCGCAACTGGCGCAGATTATGAGCCAAAGCTCATGGGTGGCGGCATATCTGAGCAAATATCCGATTCTGCTGGACGAACTCATCAGCGCCCAGCTTTTGGATACCGCGTTCGACTGGCAAGTCCTCGCCGCCGCCCTTTCAGACGACCTCAAAGCCTGCGGCGGCGACACCGAAGCGCAAATGGACACCCTGCGCCGCTTCCAACACGCCCAAGTCTTCCGCCTCGCCGTCCAAGACCTCGCCGGACGGTGGACGGTAGAATCCCTCTCCGACCAGCTCTCCGCCCTCGCCGACACCATCCTTGCCGCTGCCCTGCCGTGCGCATGGGCGGACATGCCAAAAAA
>NZ_JBQCXF010000453.1:0-2403 GCF_051956635.1 Neisseria sp. P0022.S010
ATGCGCATTTTTTTATCTGCATTGAAACATGATTACATTTAAAATCTGTAAACCGAATAATTAAGAAACTTTACAAGAAAAATACTTGCGCGGTTGAATCTCTTGTTGCATAATTCGTTTCGTTAGCTGGTTCGAGTAGTCAGTTAATAGTTTCTACTCTATTTCTCCTTTGTAGACTTGGCACACATTCTGTCGGATGTGTGCGTTTTTTTTGCCCATTTAAAATAAATGGCCGTCTGAATGTTGTAATCTTTCAGACGGCCTTTGTTTGTTGAATAGAATTAGATGTCTAATACCACTTCTTCTTTGACTTCTTCCATAACAACATAGCTGCGGCTTTCGGACGCAGCCGGCAGTTGCAGCAGGATATTGCCGAGCATATCGCGATAGGCGGACATATTGGGCAGGCGGACTTTGATAAGGTAGTCGTATTCGCCGGAGACCAAGTGGCATTCTAGAATTTGCGGAATCTTCAGCACTTCGCGTTTGAAGTCTTCAAAAATATTGCCGGATTTGGAGCGCAGTTTCAGCTCGACAAAGACCAAAAGGCTTTGACCTAAAGCATGAGGATTCAGATGGGCGTGATAGCCGGTGATAAGGTTGTCGCGTTCCAAGCGGCGGACGCGTTCGGTTACCGGCGTGGTGGAGAGGCCGACTTTTTCAGCCAATTCGGTCATGGGGATACGTGCGTTTTGTTGTAGGAGCTTGAGAATTTTTAAGTCGGTTTTGTCGAGTTCTTTCATAGCCTTGATGTCTGTCGTTTTCATTTGGATTGAATCATAACCTTAAAACAGGCTGAGAAGAAGCATAAATGCCTAAAAGTGCGCATGAGGTCTAAATTATGAATAGATTATTCTTGTGTATTTCATGGAATCCTGTGTAGTTTTTGACCTATAATATTTACTTCAAAGTAATAGGGTAGGCCGTCTGAAACGGAATGCCGATAAGAGGAATACATTATGCGTCCGCTCAATGCGCAAATCCGTTTGGATAATTTACGTCAAAATTATCGTTTTCTCAAAGAGTTGCATGGTAATAAATTGTTGGCTGTGATTAAGGCTGATGCTTACGGGCATGGTGCGGTCAGATGTGCACACGCGTTGGCGGATATTGCCGACGGCTTTGCGGTGGCAACGGTAGATGAAGGTGTGGAATTGCGTCAAAACGGCATTAAAAATCCGATTGTTTTGTTGGAAGGCGTGTTTGATGCTGCCGAGTATGCGGATGTTGACCGTTATGATTTGTGGCCGGCAATCGGCAGCCAATGGCAGTTGGAGGCGTTTGCGCATCATGAGTGGCAACGTCCGACGACCGTATGGCTGAAAATGGACTCAGGTATGCACCGTGCCGGTTTCTTTCCGCATAACTATGCTGCCGCCTATACTGCATTGAAACAATCTGAATCGGTTGAAAACATTGTGAAATTCAGCCATTTTGCCTGCGCGGACGAACCGGAAAACGGCATGACCGAAATGCAGCTTGAAGCGTTTGATTTGGCGTGTGAGGGTTTGGAAGGCGAGGAGAGTTTGGCCAATTCCGCCGCGATTTTGAACGTGCCTGAAGCACGACGCGATTGGGGACGTGCCGGTTTGGCCTTATATGGTATTTCGCCTTTCGGCGGCGTGGATGAGCGTTTGAAACCGGTTATGCGCCTGACTTCCCGCGTTTTCGGCGAGCGTGTGTTGCAACCGCATTCTCCGATTGGCTACGGCGCAACGTTCTATACCAGCAAATCTACCCGTGTCGGTTTGATTGCCTGTGGCTATGCCGACGGCTATCCACGTCGCGCTTCCACTAATTCCCCTGTTGCCGTGGATGGCAAACGCAGCCGTATTATCGGCAGGGTATCTATGGATATGATTACGGTTGAGCTGGAAGCCTCGAAAGAGGGCTTGGACGCGGAAGTCGAGCTTTGGGGCGATGTGATTAATATCAATGAAGTTTCTGAAGTTGCCGGTATGATTCCGTACGAAATCCTCTGTAATATCAAACGTGCGAAGTTTACTTATATCGAGTAAGAAGTAAAAGATCAGGCCGTCTGAAATGTGTTTTCAGACGGCCTTTTTGTTATCTGCAATTAAAACGATTCGTCAGCGCGTAAATAACGCCATTTGCCCGGTGGCAGTCTGCCGAGTTTGACTTTGCCCATGCGGATGCGTTTCAAACCGACGACGCGCAGGCCGACCAGTTCGCACATACGGCGGATTTGACGTTTTTTGCCTTGTCGCAAAATAAAGCGCAACTGGTCTTCGTTTTGCCATTCGACTTTGGCGGAGCGCAATTTTTCTCCGTCCAAACTCAAGCCGTGGTTGAGCAGGGCAAGGCCTTTGTCATCCAGTTTTCCGCGGACGCGGACGAGGTATTCTTTTTCGCTGCTGCTGTTTTCGCCAATCAGTTGTTTGG
>NZ_JBQCXF010000454.1:0-2388 GCF_051956635.1 Neisseria sp. P0022.S010
TTTGACAAAAGCCGTCCTGCCGTATCCGGCGTATGGGCGTTGACTGCAAAACTCAGCGGCGTATCAGGAAAGAAAAATTATAAAAATCAGAAATATATTTTCCCTTATAACGGCAAAACCCACGTCGCCCCCAAAAACTATCCCTTAGGCGGACAATAGTTCCCTTGAAAAACGCTTTTATCAAACCATTACTACCTCAAGTCAAATCCCGTGAAAGAAACGCATAAACTTTGGGCCGCCCTCATCATTACCGGCATTATCGGCGGCATGGTCGGCATTGTATTAACCGAAATCATGCATACAATTCAACATCTTGCCTATGGTTACGGTTCAGACGGCCTATACGTTTCTTTCCGGGAGGGCGTATCGCAGGCAAGTCCGGAGCGGCGTATGGGCGTGATGGCTTTTTGCGGTGTGGTGGTCGGCTTGGGATGGTGGTTGCTCAAACGCTACGGCAGGCCGCAACCGAGCATTAAAGCCGTGGTTAAAAATCCGCTTGCCGGGTTTCCGTTTTTTGAAACCGTCAGCCATGCCCTGTTGCAAATCATTACCGTCGGGCTTGGCTCGCCGCTCGGCCGCGAAGTTGCGCCGCGTGAAATGACCGCCGCTTTCGCTTCAGTCGGCGTCAACCGTTTCGGGTTGAGCGAAGATGATGCAAGGCTGGTTATTGCCTGCGCTTCGGGTGCAGGTTTGGCGGCTGTGTATAACGTGCCGCTCGCCTCCACACTTTTCATCCTTGAAGCCATGCTGGGCCTGTGGACGCAGCAAGCCGTCGCCGCCGCATTGCTGACTTCAGTCATCGCCACCGCCGTCGCGCGCATCGGCTTGGGCGACGTGCAGCAATATCATCCTGCCAACCTTTCCATCAATACATCACTACTTTGGTTTTCCGCCATCATCGGCCCGATACTGGGCGCAACCGCCGTCTTTTTCCAGCGTACCGCCCAAAAGTTCCCCTTCATCAAGCGCGACAACATCAAAATTATTCCCTTGGCCGTCTGCATGTTTGCACTCATCGGCGTGATTGCCGTTTGGTTTCCAGAAATTTTGGGCAACGGCAAAGCAGGCAACCAACTGACCTTTGGCGGATTGACCGACTGGCAACACAGCCTTGAACTGACCGCCGTCAAATGGCTGGTCGTCTTAATGGCACTTGCCGTCGGCGCATACGGCGGCCTGATTACCCCGTCCATGATGCTCGGCAGTACCATCGCCTTTGCCACTGCCGCCGCGTGGAATAGTTTTTTCCCTGAAATGTCGTCCGAAAGTGCGGCTGTTGTCGGCGCCGCCGTTTTCCTCGGCGTTTCCCTCAAAATGCCCCTGACAGCCATAGCCTTTATTTTGGAGCTAACCTATGCCCCCGTTGCCTTACTCATGCCATTATGCACAGGCATGGCAGGCGCAGTATGGGTGGCAAAGAAAATGGGATTTAAATAGGCAAAATCAAAAGGCCGTCTGAAACCAAGTTTCAGACGGCCTTTTACAATAAAATTGTTAACAATATTTGCAAAAACCTACTGCCAAAAATGCGAAACTGGGGGATAATACCGCCCTGAAAATTCATCCCATATCGATTAAACCTTCAACAAAGGAAATCCAAATGTCTTCCATCAAACGCGCCCTGATCAGCCTATCCGACAAGACAGGCGCAGTCGAATTTGCCCAAACCCTGACCAAGCTCGGTGTTGAAATCCTCTCTACCGGCGGTACAGCAAAGCTCTTGGCTGATGCAGGCGTTCCCGTTATCGAAGTTGCCGACTATACCGGCTTCCCCGAAATGCTCGACGGCCGCGTGAAAACGCTGCACCCGAAAATCCACGGCGGCATCCTCGGCCGTCGCGATTTGGACGAACACGTCGCCAAGATGGAAGAGCACGGCATCGGCAACATCGACCTTGTGTGCGTCAATCTTTACCCCTTCGCCGCCACCATCGCCAAACCAAACTGCACACTGGAAGACGCGATTGAAAACATCGACATCGGCGGTCCGACCATGGTGCGCTCTGCTGCGAAAAACTGGAAACACGTCGCCATCGTTACCGACACCGCCGACTTCCCCGCCATCGCCGCCGAAATGGAAGCCAACGGCGGCGCGTTGAGCGACAAAACCCGCTTCAACCTCTCACGCAAGGCGTTCAGCCACACCGCCCAATACGACGGCATGATTTCCAACTACCTGACCTCGCTTTCAGACGACGTCTTGAGCGGCCAGCCCCAAATCGGCGAATTCCCAAGCCAGTTCAACCAAAGCTGGATTAAAGTGCAAGACATGCGCTACGGCGAAAACCCGCACCAACGCGCCGCGTTCTACCGCGATGTGTACCCCGCCGCAGGCAGCCTCGCCGCATACAAACAGCTCCAAGGCAAAGAATTGTCGTACAACAACAT
>NZ_JBQCXF010000455.1:0-2377 GCF_051956635.1 Neisseria sp. P0022.S010
GCCCGTACCAGTTGCGGCGGCGGGCGCGGCGGCCAAGCTGCCCACCAGCGGCACGATTTTGTCCAGCCAGGCGGCGGCTTCGGCCTGGTATTCCAAGTCGCAATCCTGCCGCTCCAGCAGGCGTTCGCCGCCGAGTTTGGCTAACAGTTCGTCGAAACTTTTGCCCGCGCCGCAGAACATGGGGTAGCTGGAGTCGCCCAGCCCGAGCACGGCAAATTTGAGGCCGGAAAGTTTGGGGGCTTTTTTGCCGCTGAGCAGTTTGTAGAGGCTGAGCGCTTCTTCGGGCGGTTCGCCCTCGCCCTGGGTGGAGGTAACGAACAGCACGAGTTGTTCGCCGGCGATGTTTTTGGGCTTGTAGTCGGCGGCGGCGGCATGGACGGCGTTCACGCCGGCGGCGGCGAGCCTTTGCTGCAGCTCTGCGGCCACTTTGCGGGCGTTGCCGGTTTGCGAGGCGGAAATCACGGCCACGCGCAAGGGTTTGGCGGCGGGCGCGGGGGCTGCGGCGGCAGGCGCACCAATGCCGGGCTGCACGGCCTGCCCGCCGGCCTGCGACCAGCAGTAGCCGGAGAGCCAGGCCAGCTGCAGGGGGTTGAGCGCGGCGATTTGGGCGGCGAGTTCGGGGGGAAGCGGGTTCATGGCGGGTTCCTTGGTATGGGTTTGTTATGGGTTGGGCTACCTGAAAATTAAGGGGCGGATTGTTGGGTTACGGCTTGCAGGCTAATCCAACCTACTCTTGCTGCGGGCTACCTGAAATTTGGTCGTCAGGTTTTCAGGTAGCCCGTCTTGCGTACGGCGAACGGGGGTGTCCGCGCTCCGGTGGTACGGCGGGTAGGCTGCCGGATTGTGTTTCAGGTAGCCTTCTCTCACGGGAAAAGGCGGCGGTTTCAAACGGCCTTTGTTTGTTCTGTTCGGCATTTATGTCCGATCTGCAGGCTACCTGAACGTTGGCCGTCGGGTTTTCAGGTAGCCTTTGGGGTTTACGCAGGCTTTGCGGCATGCCGCCCTCTCCCATGGGAGAAGGGGCGGTTTCAGGTAGCCTGTTCTGCCTGCTGTGTTTCGCCCGCTGCTTCTGCGTCGGCCAGTATCATGCCGGCGGCGGCGGTGTGGTTGGTGGCTTCGTCTATCAGGATGAAGGCGCCGGTGGCGGGGTTGGCGGCATAAGGGGTGCAGACGACGGGTTGTGCCAGCGTGAGTTCGACTTCGCCCAGGTCGTTCATTTCCAGCGTGTTGCGCTCGGCGGAGTGGCTGAGGGTGTGCACGTCCCACACGCGGCGTACGGCGGCGATTTTGGCGGGCACGGTGCGAGTAGTGTGTTTGAGCAGGTATTTGCGGGCGGGATTGAGCGGGCGGCTGTCGAACCAGCACAGGGTGGCGGCAAGGCGGCGCTGCGGCGCGAGGGGGCTGGCGGCGGAAAGGATGGTGTCGCCGCGCGAGATGTCGATGTCGTCGGCGAGGAGGAGGGTGGCGGGTTCGCCTGCGGTTGCCTGATCCACGCTGCCTTTGAGGCCGATGATGCCGCGCACGCTGCTTTCGAGCCCGGCAGGTTCGACGCGGACTTTGTCGCCCACGCGCACGCTGCCGGCTTCGAGGCGGCCTTGGTAGCCGCGGAAGTCGTCCTGTTTGCTGCCGTCGGCGCGCTGTACGAGCTGTACGGGGAAATGGAAGTCTTGCGGCGCTTCGGGCACACCTTCGCCTGCGGGCAGGCTCTCCAGCACTTGCAGCAGCGAGCCGCCTTGGTACCACGGGGTGTGGGCGCTTTCGTGCACGATGTTGTCGCCATTGAGGGCGGAGATGGGGATGAAGCGGGTTTCAGGCAGGCCGAGGGTGTCGGCCAGTTCGCGGTAGGCGGCGGCGACGGCGTTGAATTTTTCTTGGCTGAAGCCGAGCAAGTCCATTTTGTTGACGGCCACGATGATGTGCGGGCAGCGCAGGTGGCGCAGGATGGCGGAGTGGCGTTTGGTTTGCGGCAGCAGTTGCAGCGGCTGTTGGGGAAAATCGAGCTGGGCGGCGTCTATGAGCAATACGGCGGCGTGGGCGGTGGAGGCGCCGGTTACCATGTTGCGGGTGTATTGTTCGTGGCCGGGGGTGTCGGCGATGATAAATTTGCGGCGGGCGGTGGCGAAGTAACGGTAGGCCACGTCGATGGTGATGCCTTGTTCGCGTTCGGCTTCGAGGCCGTCGGTGAGGGCGGAGAAATCGATCGCGCCTTGGCTGCGGCTGCTTTCGAGGCGGCGTACCTGGTCGCCGAGCAGGGCTTTGCTGTCGTAGAGCAGGCGGCCGATGAGGGTGGATTTGCCATCGTCCACGCTGCCGGCGGTGATGAAGCGCAGGGGGGCTTGGCGGTGGGGGCTGGTCATGATGTCGGGCTTTCTTTGGG
>NZ_JBQCXF010000456.1:0-2362 GCF_051956635.1 Neisseria sp. P0022.S010
CTTTCGTTTTCAGACGGCATCGGGCAAAAGGCCGAATATCGGTTACAATCCATTTTTTATTTGATGATTGTCCTATGTCTATTCCACTCTTAAACGAAAAACTCAATACCGAAACCGCCCGCATTTCGTGGGAAGAGCTGCAACCCCACTTCGCACGCGGTGCCGCCGTCTATGTTGCGCCTGATTTGGATTTGATTGCCGTCGCCCGCCATGTTGCCGAAGATGAAGCCGCACCATTGAAACAATGGATGGAACAAGGCAAATTCGGTGCCGTCAGCGATGATATGGCGCGCACATTTTTAGCGGATAAGCAGGAAATGTGGGCGGTTGTCGTGGCGCCGTGGGTATTGGTACAGCCTTGCAAAGACTGAATAAGGCCGTCTGAAAAAATGGAAAACCGGAACATTTCCCATGTTCCGGTTTTCCATTTTTTCAGACGGCCTATTGCAACGTAAAGCCTGCTTTGAATTCAAGCTTCGGCACCCCGATAACGAAACGTTTGCCGATGCTGTCTTCAAATTCATAAGCGCCTTCAATACTGCCCCAAGGCGTACTGATTTGCGAACCGCTGTTGTACTCATAGGCTTCGCCCGGATACAAAACAGGTTGCTCTTCAATCAGGCCGGCATGACCGACCTGCTCTGTCTCACCGTGTCCGTCGGTAATTTCCCAAAAACGCTGACGCAAGGTAATGATTTCATCACTGCGGTTGCAGATGGTAATCAGATAATTGAAGGCATAGCGGTCGCGATAGACGTCGCTCTGACCGGCCATATAACGCGGCTCCACGTTAATCTCGATTTCATTCATAATTGTTTACCCCGTATGGTATTTATTTTATTTCAATCCGGATAATTCCGGCGTGCCCGCCCTATTTTTGCAAAGGGTCGAAACACTTAAAACGCATCACGCGATCCAATAAAACAGGCCCAAGACCATCAAGGTCATCGCAGCCGCAATCAAATCATCAAGCATAATGCCTAAACCTCCATGAATCCGCCGGTCAAACCATTTGATCGGCCATGGTTTCAATGCATCAAACAAGCGGAAAATAACAAAAGCCGCCAGCCACCAGCTCCATTTAAACGGAATCAGCGACAGCACCAGCAGTATCGCGACAATTTCATCCCAGACGATACCGCCGTAATCCTGAATGCCCAGTTCCCGCTCGGTATAACCGCAAATGCGGATACCCCAAAAAAACAAGGCGATACACAATAAAAGCAATATCCAGCCGTCTATGCCCAACAGGCACAATACAAAAGCCAGAGGCAACGCTGCCAGCGTTCCGGCCGTACCCGGCGCAACCGGCGACAAGCCGCTGCCGAAACCGAATCCTAAAAAACACAATGGTTTTTGCAACAGCCAAGAAAAAGTAGGTTTACGTTCAGCCAAAATGATCAAATCCTAAAGAAGTCAGTTCCAATACGCCGCCTTCGGCATCCAAAATATTCAGACGGCCTGAGTCAGTAATTTTACCAATTCGGGCGACCGGTACGCCACTTTGTTCCGCTGCCTGACAAACGCGTTCCCTGTCTTCTGGAGCGGCAGTAAAAATCAGTTCGTAGTCATCGCCGCCGGCCAATACCGCCGACAACCATTGTTCGCGCGATAACACATTTTTCAATTCAGGCAACGACGGCACACAATCGGCAAATATTTCCGCCCCGACAGCAGAGGCTTTCAAAATATGCCCCACATCTTGAGCCAGGCCGTCTGAAACATCTTGCGCAGCATGGGCAAACGGCAACAATGCCTGCCCCAATGAAACGCGCGGTTCCGGACGGAGCAATTTATCATCGCAAACCGCCATGATTTCAGACGGCAATTGATAATGCCCCAGATGTTTGTTCAAAGCAGCGGCAGCCAAACCCAACCGACCCGATACCCAAATATCGTCGCCGACTTCGGCCGCATCACGCCGCAGGGCACACCCTGTCGAAACTTCACCTACTATCGTTACATTAAAGACCAAATCGCCTTTGGTGGTATCGCCGCCAATCAACACCGTATCAAAACGCGCGGCCAAAGCAAAAAAGCTATCGCAAAAACGTTTCAGCCAATCTTGATTCAATTCAGGCAAGGCAGCACTGAGCAACACCCAACGCGGCTTGGCACCCATAGCGGCCATATCGGATAAATTTACTGCAAGCATTTTCCATGCCAAATCTTCAGGCAAAACATCTTCAAAAAAATGTCTGCCTTTGACCAACATATCAGCGCTAAAACATAAATCAAATCCGTCACTTGGACGAATAATAGCGGCATCGTCCCCTATGCCCAAAATCAGACCTTCCGATTTTTGTCGCTGCAAATATTGTCTGATAAAGTCAAATTCCGTCATATTTATCCAATATAACTA
>NZ_JBQCXF010000457.1:0-2360 GCF_051956635.1 Neisseria sp. P0022.S010
TTCCGGCGCTGATGCGCGAAGGCGTGGCGGTTGTCGTATCGCCGCTGATTGCGCTGATGAACGACCAAGTGGCCAGCCTGCATGTGGCCGGGATTGAAGCGGCGGCAGTCAACAGCAGCACATCGGCAGATGAGGCGCGCGAGATTGCCGACAAGCTTGCCCAAGGCCGTCTGAAACTGCTTTATGTCGCGCCGGAACGCTTGGTTACCGACCGCTTTTTACGTTTTCTCGACCAACAAACCGTCAGCCTGTTTGCCATTGATGAGGCGCATTGCGTCAGCCAATGGGGACACGATTTCCGTCCCGAATATCAACAGCTCGGCATGCTTGCCGAACGCTATCCGAACATCCCGCGCATCGCCCTGACCGCTACCGCCGATGCGGCCACGCGCACTGATATCAAGCATTATCTGCACTTGGACAATGCGCCCGAATTTATTTCCAGCTTTGACCGCCCGAATATTTATTATCAGGTTATCGAAAAAAATAATGGCAAAAAACAATTGCTGGATTTCATCCGCAAGCAGATGCACGGGCAAAGCGGCATTGTGTATTGTCTGAGCCGTAAAAAGGTCGAGGATGTGGCGCAGTTTTTGTGTGAAAACGGCTTGGAGGCGATTCCTTATCATGCCGGTTTGAGCATGGACGTGCGCGAGGAAAACCAACGCCGCTTTACGCATGAAGACAATATTATCGTGGTGGCGACCGTAGCGTTCGGCATGGGCATAGATAAACCCGACGTGCGCTTTGTCGCCCATCTCGATATGCCCCAGAGTGTCGAACATTTCTATCAGGAATCGGGGCGCGCCGGCCGGGACGGACTGCCAGCCGTGAGCTGGCTGTGTTACGGCTTGAACGATTGGGTGTTGCTGCGCGAACGGATTGCCGAAGGCAACAGCGACGAGGTGCAAAAGCAAATCGAAATGCAAAAACTCGATGCCATGCTTTCCGTCTGCGAAACCGCCGCCTGCCGCCGCGTACTGCTGCTCAAACATTTCGGCGAAGAATCCGAATCCTGCGGTCATTGCGACAACTGCCTGCATCCGCCCGTGCGGTTTGACGGTACGGTGTTGGTGCAAAAATTACTCAGCTGCGTGTACCGCGCCGGACAACGCTTTGCCGCCGGTTACATCACCAACCTTTTGCGCGGTAAAAGCGACGATTGGATACAGCGCAACGGCCATGACAAGTTATCCACATTCGGCATCGGCAGCGAACAGACCGACAAGGAATGGCGCAGCGTTATCCGCCAGTGCATCAGCCTGGGCTATCTCACCGTTAATGTCGAGCAACATCAAGCCTTGCAGCTGACCGACGCGGCCAAACAAGTCCTCAAGGGCGAAACTGAAGTCATGCTGCGCCCCCTGCGCCGTGAAAAAACGGCCACTCAAAAGCCGAAAGACGATTGGTTGCGTACCGAGCGCGAAGAGCGTTTGTGGCAGGCATTGCGCCAGTGGCGGCAACAACGCGCCCGGGCAGAGGAAGTGCCGGCCTATGTGGTCTGCGGCGACAAAACCCTGCGCGATATTGTCGAAAAAATGCCCCGAAGTTTGGAAGATTTACATCAAATCTACGGCTTGGGCGAGGCGAAAATCAATAAATTCGGTTTGGAAATACTCAACGTTTGCGAAACAGCCGAAGCCGGTACGGTTTCCACAGGCAGCGCACAAGTTATCCCCAGCTTGGGCGAGCGCGAACAGGCCTTAAAACAGGCTTTGGAAACTTGGCGAGAGCAGCAGGCAAGTGCCGATCAAGTAACGCTGGGGACGGTATTCTCCAACGAAAGCATGGACGACTTGCTGACCAATACGCCTGCCGAACCCATCGACCTTTTGGGCGTGTATAAACTAGGCGAAAAACGTATCGAACAATACGGAGAGGGTATTTTAAACATCTGCCGCCCGTTTTCAGACGGCCTGAGCGAAGAGGACAAACGCAAACGCCGATTGATGCGCCGTCTGCTTCAGTGGAACATCGATACTGCCCGCCATGAAGGCCTTGAAGCCTATCAGATATGCAGCAAAGTCACCTTGCGTGCCATTGCCGCCCGACGGCCGCAAGATTTGGCGGAGTTGGCGGAAATCCACGGTATGAATGAGGAGAAAACCGACAAATACGGCGCGGAAATTGTCGAATTGTGCAAACAAGCGGATTAATTGACCGCGTTTATTGTCAAAGGCCGTCTGAAACCCAATCAAGCATGGTGTTTCAGACGGCCTTTTTGAATTTTTAATTTTTATAAAACAATAAATAAGAAAATATTTGTATTGAATGTGTCAGTTTTTTGAGGCCGTCACGTCTAAACAAGCATGAAATATGGGATGGTGCCGATTGATTTTTCGTCCCATCCTATTCAACAC
>NZ_JBQCXF010000458.1:0-2357 GCF_051956635.1 Neisseria sp. P0022.S010
TTGGCTAAACGTGCGTTGTTGGCCGTATTGCCAGAACCTGAAGATTTCAGCTACACCATGCGCGTGGTTTCTGAAATTACCGAATCCAACGGCTCTTCCTCTATGGCTTCCGTCTGCGGCGGCTGCTTGAGCCTATTGTCTGCCGGTGTGCCTTTGAAAGCACACGTTGCCGGTATCGCCATGGGTCTGATTTTGGACAACAACAAATTCGCTGTCCTGACCGACATCTTGGGCGATGAAGACCATTTGGGCGATATGGACTTTAAAGTAGCCGGTACAACCGAAGGTGTAACCGCGCTGCAAATGGACATTAAAATCCAAGGTATTACCAAAGAAATCATGCAAATCGCTTTGGCTCAAGCCAAAGAAGCACGTTTGCACATCTTGGAACAAATGAAAGCCGCCGTTGCAGGCCCGCAAGAGCTGTCTGCACACGCGCCACGCTTGTTCACCATGAAAATCAACCAAGACAAAATCCGTGATGTGATTGGTAAAGGCGGCGAAACCATCCGTTCGATTACTGCTGAAACCGGTACTGAAATCAATATTGCTGAAGACGGTACCATCACAATCGCTGCGACTACTCAAGAAGCAGGCGATGCGGCGAAAAAACGTATCGAAGAAATCACTGCCGAAGTGGAAGTGGGCAAAGTGTACGAAGGTACTGTGGTTAAAATCCTCGACAACAACGTTGGCGCGATTGTCAGCGTGATGCCGGGCAAAGACGGTTTGGTACACATCAGCCAAATCGCCCACGAGCGCGTACGCAATGTCAGCGACTACCTGCAAGTAGGTCAGGTTGTAAATGTAAAAGCATTGGAAGTGGACGACCGCGGTCGCGTACGTCTGTCTATCAAAGCTTTGCTGGAAGCGCCTGCTCGCGAAGAGAAAGCCGCTGAATAATCTGATTATTCAAGCTTGAAACAAAAGGCCGTCTGAAAATTTCAGACGGCCTTTTGTTTATTTAAAAGATGAGTTTAAAAAACGGGTTTCGCCTTTACTTTGATAAAAGGGATTACTACAATGCTTGCAATCTAATAAATATATTAATCTCTCAAGGAGTATGCAATGAATGCTACGCAATTAATCAGCCGGCTGACGCAAACCGTCGGTGAAAAATACATCATCACAGACCCGGCAAAAACCGAGCAATACCGACAAGGCTACCGTTTTGGCGAGGGCAAGGCGCTGGCGGTTGTCCGTCCGGGTACGGTTTTGGAAATGTGGCAAATTTTGCAGGCGTGTGTTGAGGCTGATGTCATTGTGATTACGCAGGCTGCCAATACTGGTTTGACTGGCGGCTCGACTCCTGACGGCAATGATTACGACCGCGATATCGTGATTGTGAATACCATGCGTCTGAACATCATTCAGCCGATTAATAATAACGAACAAGTTGTCTGCCTGCCCGGTTCTACCCTGAATCAATTGGAGCTGCTGCTGAAACCTTTAGGCCGTGAGCCGCATTCCGTGATCGGTTCGTCCTGTATCGGCGCATCCGTATTGGGCGGCGTATGTAATAACTCCGGCGGTGCTTTGGTACAGCGTGGTCCGGCTTATACGGAAATGGCCCTGTTTGCGCAAATCAACGATGAGGGCAAACTGGAGCTAGTCAACCATTTGGGCATTGATTTGGGTGAAACCCCTGAAGAAATTCTGACCAATCTGCAAGGTTTCCATTATCAGAAAAAAGACATTGTTCAAAATGCAGGCAAAGGGCATGACCATGCGTACTGCGATCATGTCCGCCAAGTGAATGAACCGACTGCCGCCCGTTTTAATGCCGACCCTGCGCGTCACTACGAAGCATCAGGTTGCGCGGGCAAGCTGATGGTGTTTGCCGTACGCTTAGATACTTTTCCGCAAGAAAAACAGACTGCCGTCTTCTATATCGGCACCAATGATATTAATGAGCTGACCGATATTCGTCGCGCCGCTTTGAGTGAGTTTAAAAACCTGCCTATTTCCGGTGAATATATCCATCGTCATGCTTTTGATATTGCTGCCGTTTATGGTAAAGATACGTTTTATATCATCAAGACGTTCGGTACCCACCAACTTCCGAAACTGTTTGATCTGAAAGCCCGTGTGGATAGATTCAGCAAAAAGATAAGTTTCTTACCAAAACACTTCTCTGATAAATTCATGCAACTGATCAGTAAAATTTTGCCTGATCACTTGCCGAAATCTATGCGCAATTATCGCGACAAATACGAACACCATTTGATCTTGAAAATGGGTGGCGAGGGCGTAGAAGAAGCGCGTGCTTTCTTGAAGGAATATTTTGCAACCCATGGCGGCGCATTCTTCGAATGTAATGCCGAAGAAACGCAGGCGGCCATGCTGCATCGCTTTGC
>NZ_JBQCXF010000459.1:0-2354 GCF_051956635.1 Neisseria sp. P0022.S010
TATACCTTGCCGATGGGGCGGTTGAGGTTGGCGGTTTTGAGCGCCATCGCCTCTTTCATCAAGTGGAAACCGGGCATGATGGTGCCGCCGAGATAATGATTGTCTTCCGTCAGCGCGTCGGTGGTTATGGCGGTACCGCAGCTGACGACGACGCAGGCGTTTTGCGTAAAGCGGCGGCTGCCCAGCGCATTAAACCAACGGTCGGAACCATGTTCTTCAGGGCGGCGGTAATGATTGCGGATACCCAAGGCCTGCGGCATGGAAGACAGCCATTCGACCGGACGGGTTAATTGTTCTTCTACCATCGCTTTTTTTACCGAACCACACACGGCGCAACCGACAATCTTCACATCATCATCGGCAAATTGTAGCCATTCTTCGCCCAGCTGGGTCAAATCACGATACGGCGCGCGGCCGACTTCGGAAAATGTGCCGTTCTCCACCCACGCCCATTTCAACTGACTGTTGCCGCCGTCCAGCAGCAAAAAGCGTTCCGGTTTCGCAGCGGCAGGTTGTGCCGGGCGGTTATCCGGGCGCAAACTGATCTCGCCGCTGACAATGGTTTTCTCACCTTTGTCCGTCAGCAAACGCAACGCGCCTTGCGCATCCACGCCTTTGACCACTCCTTCGTGGACAACGCGTCCTTCCTGAAGCAGCAACACCGGTCTGTTTGTGTCACGGTTGGCGGCATCGTATTCGCCGACACATGACGCGAATCCGTTTTGCGCGTATTCGTTCAACAGCGCATCAAGTTGCACCAATACCGCATTCAACAAGGTTTTGACGCTTACGCCCTGCTTAGAGGCCGTCTGAAACAAGGCCTGCACCGAAGTGGCGTTTTCAACTTCTTTCGGCAATACAAAATTAATGCCGATGCCGATAACGGCGACGGTTTTATTCTCTACCCGCGCCGTTTCAATCAAAATACCGGCCAATTTATCGTTGGCCACGACCAAATCGTTCGGCCACTTGATATTTACGTCCAAACCGATATCGGCAAGCGCACGGCGGCAAGCCAATGCCACCACCAACGCCAGCGAACCCAGCTCATATTGCGGCTTGTCAAACGTCCAGCCCAAGCTGAACATCAGACATTCGCCCTGTCGGTTGACCCAGCTTCGCCCTTGCCGTCCGCGGCCTTTGGTTTGGAAATGCGCCACACACAAAGCCTTATGCGCCAAATCTGCCGACTGGCGCGCCAATGCCATAATTTCATCGTTGCTGGACGAACATTCGTGTTTCAACTGCGCACGAAAACCCTGTTTTCCGGCCATTTGTTGCAAAGATTCTTCGGAAAACACAGCCAAAGGACGCACCAAGCGCCATTGCCCGTCGTGCTGGCGCAGCAAACCGCGGATATGGCCCGGCATCTGCTGCCAGAATCCGTTTAATTGTTGCGGCTTCATCCCGACCACACGCGCCAACTGAGAAACGTGTTGCGGCAGGCCGTCTGAAAGCGCGGCAAGCAAGGCCCAATGGCGGCTGTTCAAATCCTTCATTTGCCTCCTCCGGCTTCGCGGATTTTCGCCAACGTTTTAGTGGTCGAAGTCTGGTGTAAAAACGGAATCGAAAATACTTTGCCGCCACGCGCAAACGTCTCGGCCGCACCAACAATCTTATCCACAGGCCAGTCGCCGCCTTTAATCAATACATCGGGTTTGACCATTTCAATCAACGCAGCCGGCGTATCGTCATCAAACCATGTGACCAAATCCACACTGGCCAATGCCGCTGCCACTGCCGCGCGGTTTTCCAAAGGATTAATCGGGCGGTCGTCACCTTTGCCCTGACGGCGCACCGACGCATCGGTATTCAACGCCAACACCAAAGCCGCACCGGCCGATCGCGCCTGCGCCAGATACGTTACATGGCCCCTATGGAGAATATCGAAACAGCCGTTGGTAAACACCAGCGGACGGGGCAATGCCGCCAAACGCTCCGCCAGCTTTTCGGGCGGACAGATTTTGGATTCAAATTCTGGAGCTGGCCATTCGGACATGATGCGGTTCCTTTGGGAATGAAACAGAAAATAATCGGGGTATTATAAAGGATAACGGCGAAACACCATAAAAAGATACCGAACGGTACAATATTCGGGCTTGATTACGTATTCATTGATATTTGATAACACGGCAAATGCCATTTTTGCCGATGCCATGATGAAACGGTTTGATAAATACTTTTTTGAAACCCAATTAAATCTGAAGTAAAATTCGGGTATAAATGGAAAAAGCCTGCATACAATATGCAGGCTTTCATCTGGGGTGGCTGATGGGGCTCGAACCCACGACAACTGGAATCACAATCCAGGGCTCTACCAACTGAGCTACAGCCACCGTAAAAATTGGCACGCC
>NZ_JBQCXF010000460.1:0-2351 GCF_051956635.1 Neisseria sp. P0022.S010
ATGCCGACAAACTCAGCCTCGACGACATCCTGCAATACTATTTCCGCGTCGTTGACCCGACCAGCCTCAACAAACAAGGCAACGACACCGGCACGCAATACCGCAGCGGCGTGTACTACACCGACCCCGCCGAAAAAGCCGTCATCGCCGCCGCCCTCAAACGCGAGCAGCAAAAATACAAACAGCCCCTCGTCGTCGAAAACGAGCCGCTAAAAAACTTCTACGACGCCGAGGAATACCATCAGGACTACCTGATTAAAAACCCTAACGGCTATTGCCACATCGACATCCGCAAAGCCGACGAACCGCTGACGGGCAAAACCAAGACCGCCCCGCAAGGCAAAGGCTTCGACGCGGCAACGTATAAAAAACCCAGCGCTACCGAACTCAAACGCATTCTGACTGAAGAGCAATACCAAGTGACCCAAAACAGCGCGACCGAATACGCCTTCAGCCACGAATACGACCATCTGTTCAAACCCGGCATTTATGTGGACGTCGTCAGCGGCGAACCCTTGTTCAGCTCCGCCGACAAATTCGATTCCGGCTGCGGCTGGCCGAGCTTCACCCGCCCGATTAACGCCGCCGCCGTTACCGAACACGACGATTTCAGCTACAACATGCGCCGCACCGAAGTGCGCAGCCATGCCGCCGATTCGCACTTGGGACACGTCTTCGCCGACGGCCCGCAAGACAAAGGCGGCCTGCGCTACTGCATCAACGGCGCAAGCCTGAAATTCATCCCGCTGGAACAAATGGACGCGGCAGGCTACGGCGCGTTGAAAGACAAAGTGAAATAACGGTTTGAATCGAAAAAGGCCGTCTGAAAAAGATTTCAGACGGCCTTTTTAATTTGTCGAATGCAAAGGGTTGGTTTCTTATCTATCAAAAAATCTCAATAACTAAGAAAGTGCGCCCTGCAAAAACCTTTTAAATTCGTTTTGCCAACTCTTCGGCTTTGCCCACATACAACGCAGGGGTCAGCTCAAGCAATTTGGCTTTGGCTTCTGCCGGAATTTCCAACGATTCGATAAAGAGTTTCAACACTTCAGGCGTAATGCCGTCTTTACCGCGTGTCAGGTCTTTCAGCTTTTCGTAAGGATTGGCCACGCCGTAACGACGCATTACGGTTTGAATCGGCTCGGCCAGCAGCTCCCAAGTAGCGTCCAAATCGGCAGCAAGGGCGGCAGGATTCGGCTCAAGCTTGTTCAGACCGCGCAGATGGGCGGCAAAGCCCAATACGGTATAGCCCACGCCTACGCCCATATTGCGCAATACGGTGCTGTCGGTCAGGTCGCGCTGCCAACGGGAAATCGGTAGTTTTTCGGACAAAAAGCCCAATACGGCATTGGCCATACCGAGGTTGCCTTCGGAGTTTTCAAAGTCGATCGGATTGACTTTGTGCGGCATGGTGGAAGAGCCGACTTCGCCTGCTTTGACTTTTTGTTTGAAGTAACCCAAAGAAATGTAGCCCCAAACATCGCGGTTAAAGTCGATCAGAATCGTGTTGACACGGCTGATGGCTTGGAAGAATTCCGCCATATAGTCGTGCGGCTCGATTTGAATGGTGTAGGGGTTGAAGGTCAGGCCGAGGCTGATTTCAACGAAGTTGCGGCAATGGGTTTCCCAATCCACATCGGGATAAGCGACCATATGGGCATTGTAGTTGCCGACTGCGCCATTAATTTTGCCGAGGAACTCTTGCGCTTGCAGGTTTTTAAACTGACGTTGCAGGCGGTACACGACATTGGCGATTTCTTTACCCAGTGTGCTTGGTGTAGCAGGCTGGCCATGCGTGCGGCTCATCATAGGGACGGCAGCCAACTCATGCGCCATGCCGGTCAGTTTTTCGATGATTTCAGCCAGTTTCGGCAGCAAAACAACCTCACGCGCTTCTTGCAGCATTAAAGCGTGGGACAGGTTGTTGATGTCTTCGCTGGTGCAGGCAAAGTGGATGAACTCGCTGGCGGCAGCCACTTCAGGCACGCCGGAGAAGCGTTCTTTAAGCCAATATTCGATGGCTTTGACATCGTGATTGGTGGTCGCTTCAATGGCTTTGACGGCGGCGGCATCTTCAAGCGAGAAGTTTTCGATCACTTTGTCGATTTCGGCAAGCGTAAAATCACTGAAAGCAGGAACTTCTACAATCTTAGGCTCGGCGGCAAGGGCTTTGAGCCAGTTTAATTCGACTTTGACACGCGCACGCATCAGGCCGTATTCGGAAAAAATCGGACGCAATGCTTCAACGGATTTGGCGTAGCGGCCATCTAATGGGGAAAGTGCAGCGATAGGGTTAATCATGTCGGATCTTCCTATGGGATGAAAACCAAATTGTTTGCAATTATACATGA
>NZ_JBQCXF010000461.1:0-2349 GCF_051956635.1 Neisseria sp. P0022.S010
ACCAAACGCTATTGGGGGGTAACACCCGATTCAGGTGGACATGATGACTCTCTATGGTACGAGGGCATTAAGTCCGTCAGTTGGTATACCCTTGTCGGCAAGGCGTTCCAAGATAAATTGAACAGCATGGAAATCCAAAACGTTTTGAGCCATTATCCGGACATTACGCTGAAGACCTATAACGGTACCATGGTATTTAGAGCAGGGAAGTTTCCCGACTTGGGAGATAAAACCAAACCGTTGCCCATTAATTACCTGGTAGTAAACAACCTGATGCGGCCGATACTGACACAAAAGCTGAACGACTCATTACATACTGCCTTCGGCAACGGCAAAAACCGTTATTCAACCTCACAGGGTTATTACTGGCTGCATCGCTGGGATAATGCCAATTTTGAAAACGGGATTTTTGATCCTAAAGGGACGAAGCAGGAACTGATGCCTGTTTACCGTCAAAAGCCTTTGGAAGCCCCTTATGCAGGAATGTGGATACCCGATAATTTGGAGAACGCGATAGAACGACATTTTGAAGAAGGGGAAGTTTTTCCCGAAAGGGGAGAGTATTACAAGCACCTTCTAAACGGCACAACGGAAATTAGGAAAGGCTTTTGTATCTGGCGTTTGGTCAAGCGGGACGACGGAGGCAGTGTATTGGTAGCTTCGGAATTTTAGTCGATGACTATCAAAGGTCGTCTGAAACTTTCAGACGGCCTCTTTAGCAATGTTGATTGCCTTATTTGACAGTTTATGCGGCTATAGTCGTTATATTTGAGATATTTGATTACACATCAAATCTATTTGAAGCAGCTTGATGATTACGCCAATGAAATGAAGGCAAAGTATGGGGGAAATGTCAAAAGGACTTTTTTGCAAAGGTCTCAGGCCGTCTGAAATATGGAGTTTTACTTTCAGACGGCCTTAAATGTAAGAAACGCCAGAATAGGGGCAATATGACAACCAAACTATATGAATCACTGCAACGGGAAGCCGATGAAATCCTGATGTATGACGAAGACTACAATATCAATGCCCGTCTGGGACTGACCATATTGATCTACTACACGGGCGGAGGTTCGGTAGCGGGACAACGCAAGACGCTGGAAGCTGCCGAACGCTTTTATTCAAAGTACCATGGGTATTTGAAAATGCATTTTTGGACAGACATGCGCCGTTTTGCACGGCTCAATCCGACCACATTTCAAAATAAAATAGACCGTACCATTAAAAATGCCGAATCAGGACGCAGATTAGAATGTGTGCTTACTTCGGATACGGAATATGGCCAAAGGGCTCCGGAATATCAATTCAAAACCCTATCCTCCCACCCAATAGATGAAAAAGGATTGTCTTGCCTTCAAATTACCCTGCCTTTGTCCTTTTTATCGACCACTGCCTAACAGCAGGAATTCGAAGATTGGGTGGAATATTTTTGCAAACAGTTTGATATTTTCCACGGCTATGCCGGACTGACCATTGCCCTCCCTGATTCCTACTATAAATACCAATTTTATGAATACGCTGTGACCAAACGTTATTGGGGGGTAACACCTGATTCAGATTCACCCATAACCCTCCTTTGGTACGAAGGTATAAAATCTATCAGCTGGTACACACTTGTCGGCAAGACGTTCCAAGATAAATTGAACAGCATGGAAATCCAAAACGTTTTAAACCATTATCCGGACATTACGCTGAAGACCTATAACGGCACCATGGTATTCAAAGCAGGGAAGTTTCCCGACTTGGGAGATAAAACCAAACCGTTGCCTATTAATTACCTGGTAGTGAACAACCTGATGCGGCCGATACTGACGCAAAAGCTGAATGATTCGCTGCATACTGCTTTCGGCAACGGCAAAAACCGCTACTCAGCTTCCCAGGGCTATTACTGGCTGCATCGCTGGGATAATGCCAATTTTGAAAACGGGATTTTTGATCCTAAAGGGACGAAGCAGGAACTGATGCCTGTTTACCGTGAGAGACCTTTGGAAGCACCTTATGCCGGGATGTGGATACCGGACGATCTTGAGAACGCGATAGAACGACATTTTGAAAAAGGCGAAGTTTTTCCCGAAAGGGGAGAGTATTACAAGCACCTTCTAAACGGCACAACGGAAATTTGGAAAGGTTATTGTGTTTGGCGTTTGGTCAAGCGGGACGACGGAGGCAGTGTGCTGGTGGCTTCAGAGTTTTAATTATTCAGTCTCAAGCGTAAGCTAAGTTAAAAAAACGGCATTTATCAAGGCCGTCTGAAACTTTCAGACGGCCTCTTTATCAATGGTGATAGCCTTATTCGACAACTATATCGGTAGCAGCAATCGCATTGGCGTATTTCGCCTCTGCTGCCTT
>NZ_JBQCXF010000462.1:0-2339 GCF_051956635.1 Neisseria sp. P0022.S010
ACAGCATCATGACGATTAAAATTACCCTTATTGACGACCACACCCTATTTCGCAGCGGTATCAAGGCCTTGCTTTCGCGCCAGCCTGATTTTGAAGTCGTCGGCGAAGCTTCAGACGGCCTGGCCGGTGTAAAAATGGTTGAGCAGCTCAAGCCTGATGTGGTCTTGCTGGACTTGGATATGCCGGTCATGAACGGCCGCGAAGCATTGGCTCAAATTTTAAGTATCAATCCGCAGCTGACCGTCATCATGCTGACTGTTTCCGAAGACAGCGATGATTTGACCGAATGTATGCGTATGGGTGCAAAAGGCTTTTTGCTGAAAAACATCAATGCCGACTTCCTATTGGAAAGCATCCGCAAAGCAGTTGATGGCGACAACGTCTTTTCTCCAGAAATGACCAGCCGCTTGGTGCAATCGCTGATTTCTCCATCTCCTTCCCGCTCCGACCATCTACTGGAGCAACTGACTCCGCGCGAGATGGAAATCTTGGGCTATCTTGCCGCCGGACACAGCAACAAAATCATTGCCCGCCATTTGAATCTGGCAGAGTCAACCGTCAAAGTGCATGTACAAAACCTGTTGCGCAAGTTAAACCTAAGCAGCCGCGTCCAAGCAGCGGTTTATGCGGTGCAACACAAAGTACCGCAACCGGTATTGTCTTAAAAAGGCCGTCTGAAACCTTCTTTTTAAAAGGTTTCAAGAAAAGCGTTTATTCGCTATAATCACGCCGATTTATATGCAGGGTTGTCTGATTCTTTCAGACGGCCTTTTTATTTGATTTTTCACTGATTTAAAACAACATGTCCGAAAACATTCCAGAAAATACACCCGAAAATACCGTTCCGGAAGAACACAAACGCAGCATCCGCAGTTTCGTCTTGCGCCAAGGCCATATGACCGCTGCCCAACAGCGCGCCATTGATACGATGTGGCCGCAATTTGGTGTGGACTTTCAAGATGCTCCTTTGGATTTGAACCGCGCTTTTGGACGGGACAATCCTAAAGTATTGGAAATCGGTTTCGGTATGGGCGTTGCGACAGTGGAAATCGCCAAACGTCTGCCCGATACCGACTTTTTAGCGATTGATGTTCACGGCCCAGGTGTCGGTAATATTTTGAAGCTGATTGAGGAAGAACACATTTCCAATATCCGTGTGATGCGTCATGATGCGGTGGAAGTAGTGGAAAAGATGCTGGAAGACGGTTCTTTAGACGGCATTCATATTTTCTTCCCTGACCCTTGGCACAAAAAACGCCACAATAAACGCCGCTTGGTACAAGTGCCGTTTGTTGAAAAGCTGCTGCCCAAACTCAAAAGCGGCGGCTATGTCCATATGGCGACCGACTGGGAAGAATACGCCGTGCAAATGCTGGAGGTTTTGAGCAGTTTCGACGCTTTGCAAAACACGGCTGCCGATTACGCCCCTACACCTGATTATCGCCCTGAAACCAAATTTGAAGCCCGAGGCAAACGATTGGGTCATGGCGTTTGGGACTTGGTGTTCCGTAAGAAATAAAGCCAAACATAAAACACAAGGCCGTCTGAAAAATTTCAGACGGCCTTTTATCTTATTGATTAAGCCAAGAAAAGTTTATAAGCCGGATTATCGGTTTCTTCTTTATAAACATAACCCAAGCTCTCCAAGAAATCGGTAAAGGCTTCATTGTCGCTTTCCGGCACATCGATACCGACCAAAATACGGCCGTAATCCGCACCATGATTGCGATAATGGAACAAAGTGATATTCCATTCGGCGCGCATATGGTTCAAGAAACGGGACAATGCGCCGGGACGCTCAGGAAATTCAAAGCTGACCAAGCGTTCGCTGGAAACTTTTTCCGTCCGTCCCCCGACCATGTAACGAATATGGATTTTGGCGATTTCGTCATTGGTCAGGTCAACATTCGGCAATCCTGCGTCAGCCAGTTGTTTACTGATGACGGCCAAGTCTTGCGCACCTGCAGTTTGCAGGCCGACAAAAATATGAGCATTGTTGTCGTTGCCGTAGCGGTAGTTGAACTCGGTAATATTCCGACTACCCAATACATTGATAAACTTGAGGAAGCTGCCTTTTTCTTCAGGAATGGTAACAGCAAAAATACCTTCGTTACCCTCGCCCAGCTCACTGCGTTCTGAAACATGGCGCAGGCGGTGGAAGTTCATGTTGGCGCCACTGGTGACAGCAACCAAGTTTTGACCTTGGATATTGTTTTTCGCAACATAAGCCTTCAGTCCGGCAAGGGCCAATGCGCCCGCAGGCTCGGTAATGCTGCGCGTATCGTCAAAAATATCTTTAATCGCGCCGCGCAACATATCCGTATTGACCGTAATAATCT
>NZ_JBQCXF010000463.1:0-2329 GCF_051956635.1 Neisseria sp. P0022.S010
GTCTATTGTTACTGATTTTAGATTAGATGGACACCAGCCGCCTTCAGGCGGCTGTGTGTTGAAACCGACCGACATAGAACGTCTTACCTGTGCCGTCTCCAGCCGCCTTCAGGCGGCTGTGTGTTGAAACTTCTAACTTCCTGCTCAAGACGTACATGTATTCCCAGCCGCCTTCAGGCGGCTGTGTGTTGAAACCTATCACGGTAAGGCCGTCTGAAATACATCAGGGCACCCAGCCGCCTTCAGGCGGCTGTGTGTTGAAACCGTAGCGACCCGTCCGCCTGATTTTTTTAAGGCTTCCAGCCGCCTTCAGGCGGCTGTGTGTTGAAACAGACTGAAAGCCTTAAAAAAAACAGTCGTACTAGCCAGCCGCCTTCAGGCGGCTGTGTGTTGAAACACGTCCTGCTTGTTGCACAGCTTAATCGGGCAACCAGCCGCCTTCAGGCGGCTGTGTGTTGAAACTCTACCGGCTTGAAATGTCTTGATGAAGTTACAGGCGCCAGCCGCCTTCAGGCGGCTGTGTGTTGAAACATGTCGGCTTCCGCCGTAACAGCCCAATGCGTAACCAGCCGCCTTCAGGCGGCTGTGTGTTGAAACTAAAGTACCTGATTTTGTCGCAGAACTGGAAACGCACCCAGCCGCCTTCAGGCGGCTGTGTGTTGAAACAATCCTTATAAAGCCAAAAAGACCGAAACAGCAGAACCAGCCGCCTTCAGGCGGCTGTGTGTTGAAACTTAAGAACCACTCAACGTCATCGGGCGCGACCCCCCAGCCGCCTTCAGGCGGCTGTGTGTTGAAACCTCTTTGGTTTTGCTCATTACTTCAGCAATTCCTCCAGCCGCCTTCAGGCGGCTGTGTGTTGAAACCAGTCATCAAACGTCCTAAGTCTCAACGTCTCTTCCAGCCGCCTTCAGGCGGCTGTGTGTTGAAACGGTATCAGAATGATAAAACGGCTGATTGAATCAGTTCCAGCCGCCTTCAGGCGGCTGTGTGTTGAAACCCGTTGTAACTTCTGTAGGTATGGCTTTGCTGTCCCAGCCGCCTTCAGGCGGCTGTGTGTTGAAACAATCAAATTTAAACAGTGCAAATTCAGCAATCACACCAGCCGCCTTCAGGCGGCTGTGTGTTGAAACGATTGCCTTTGATTCCCCTTGTATGAATCCAGTGAACCAGCCGCCTTCAGGCGGCTGTGTGTTGAAACTCGGCGTTGATGTAGTACATTACGCATCCGCCTTTCCAGCCGCCTTCAGGCGGCTGTGTGTTGAAACGGTACGGCAACCATTGCCTATATCCCAAACGGTAACCAGCCGCCTTCAGGCGGCTGTGTGTTGAAACGTAGTGTTACGGGCGGGGCTGTTAAAGTGTATCCTCCAGCCGCCTTCAGGCGGCTGTGTGTTGAAACTTTATGAAACAGCCGGCTTGCCATACCAGTATTTGCCAGCCGCCTTCAGGCGGCTGTGTGTTGAAACATCGCTATGCCTCGCTTACCCCTTGGCTCGCCGTAGCCAGCCGCCTTCAGGCGGCTGTGTGTTGAAACTAATAACCTGAATTTGAACACTATCTAGGGCAAAAACCAGCCGCCTTCAGGCGGCTGTGTGTTGAAACATCGGGCAGGTATTTAAAACACAGGGCGGAACATCCAGCCGCCTTCAGGCGGCTGTGTGTTGAAACAGGTCGTAAAGGCGGTGGACGTAAAGGCGGCGGAACCAGCCGCCTTCAGGCGGCTGTGTGTTGAAACCCCTCCCTTGATACAGTGAACGCCCCATTGCCGACCAGCCGCCTTCAGGCGGCTGTGTGTTGAAACAGCAATACGCGCTTTCAGAAACTCGACAGGATTCCCAGCCGCCTTCAGGCGGCTGTGTGTTGAAACGCCTTTGGGTTTTACATGATGGCAGGTAAACAGACCAGCCGCCTTCAGGCGGCTGTGTGTTGAAACCGATAATCCTAATTTAGTGGACAACTCAGAAGCCCCAGCCGCCTTCAGGCGGCTGTGTGTTGAAACCATTTTCCCTCGTAAAAGAGACCGATGTCCGCAAGCAGCCGCCTTCAGGCGGCTGTGTGTTGAAACTTCCGTAAGTAGCGGTGGGGTCTTAGAAATTGCTCCAGCCGCCTTCAGGCGGCTGTGTGTTGAAACCGCGTTTGCCTACATAAAAGGTTTTGCCACCACCACCAGCCGCCTTCAGGCGGCTGTGTGTTGAAACTCCCAATAAAGTAAAACTAATTGGTAAGTTTGTACGCCAGCCGCCTTCAGGCGGCTGTGTGTTGAAACTTTTTTAAGAGAATTAGGTTACGATTCTTTAGATACAGCCGCCTTCAGGCGGCTGTGTGT